>JAFGFZ010000382.1 GCA_016930815.1 Pirellulales bacterium
GTTGGCTTCTTGTGCAATTGGTGTTCCTACACTGGTGCCGATCTGGCTGGGACCAGTCGAATCCTGTACCCACCCAACATTCGAATCATTCGCGTGATGTGTTCCGCCCGCATCGATCCAACCTTTGTGCTTCAGGCGCTGGCACAAGGTGCCGATGGCGTACTCATTTGCGGCTGCCATCCTGGAGATTGCCACTACTCGGAGGGCAACTACAAGGCCATGCGGCGATTCCCTTTACTTAAACGGATGCTCCAGGCATATGGTGTCGAGAATGACCGGGTGCGTCTGGAATGGGTCAGTGCCAGCGAAGGGCAGCGATTCGCTGACATTGTGAGTGACATGACCGAACGCATCCGGGAATTGGGACCCAGCCGGATTAAGACCACCCTGCAGACGGACCATCAGATGGAGGCCTATTCATGAGCAACAAGAAGCTTCAAGTGGCCTTGTATTGGGGCGCAGCCTGTGGTGGATGCGACGTTGCCGTCCTGGATACAAATGAGTTTGTGTTGGAACTGTCTGGGATGGCCGATATTCGGTTCTGGCCAATTGCTGTCGATGGGAAGTACCACGATGTCGAGGATATGGCTGATGGGGAGTTGGACCTCGCCATCTTCAACGGAGCCGTGCGGAACAGCGAAAATGAATACATAGCCAAGTTGCTCCGCCAGAAGAGCAAAATCCTGGTTGCCTTCGGCTCCTGCGCTCACATGGGAGGAATTCCCGGACTGGCGAATTTTACAACGAGGGAAGAAATCTTTGCTACGGCTTTCCTTCACAATCCTTCCCTCGAATCGGGGAATCGAACCGTGCCCCAGCCCCATACGAGTGAGGATGGCAGGACGCTTAGTATACCCCATTTCTATAACCGGGTTTATAAATTGGCCGATATTGTCGATGTGGACTATTTCGTGCCAGGCTGCCCGCCGGCGCCGGAACGCGTGAAGGAAGTCCTGCTAGCTTTTGCCCAGGGCGCTTTGCCACCGCGAGGTTCTGTGGTAGGCGCTTCGGAACACTCCGTGTGCGATGAATGCCGGCGCTCCAAAGGCGAAAAACGCATCAAAAGCTTCCACCGGCCGTATGAGATCATCCAGGATCCAAACCGATGTCTGCTGGAACAGGGTATTCTCTGCATGGGTTCAGTCACGCGCGGTGGTTGTGGTGTGCGATGCCCTGACAGCAACCAGGGGTGCCGGGGATGCTACGGGCCACTGCCCGGCGTGGTGGATCAGGGGGCAAAATTTCTTAGCGCGCTGGCCTCCGTGATTGAAAGCAAGGATCCGCAGGAGATCGATCGGATTTTGGACGGCCTTCCCGACTTTGCCAGTTTCGTCTACCGCTTCGGCCTGCCTGCCTCGTCTTTGCAAAGGAGCCATCGCGTATGACTCGCACAATCAAGATTGATCCGATCACACGTCTGGAGGGACATGGGAAAATAGAGATCTTCCTGCAGGATGATGGTTCCGTCCGGGACTGTTTTTTCCAAATTCCTGAACTGCGTGGTTTTGAGCGATTCGTGGTGGGCCGGCCGATTGAAGAACTCCCGCGCATCATGACGCGTATTTGTGGCGTCTGCCCGGCAAGCCACCATATGGCCAGCGCGAAGGCCGTGGATGGATGCTTTGGCAATGAAGTGGCACCGCTAGCCCACAAACTGCGCGACATGTATTACCACGCGCATTTTATCCACAGTCATCTAGCACATTTCTACGCACTCGCCGCGCCTGACTTTATCTGTGGTCCGGATGCCGATCCTGCCACACGCAATATCTTGGGCGTTGTCGCGAAAGTGGGGCTGGAGATTGGCGGGCAGGTAATCCGCGCCCGCGCGCTGGCCCAGCAAATTCAGCAAATCCTGGGCGGCCGCACCACACATCTTGTCTGGTGCTTGCCCGGCGGCGTTTCAAAAGGCCTCACTCGCGAAGAACTGCAGGAGATCAAGCCAATGGTCAAGGAACTTGCCGGCTTCGCCCAGTTTTCATTGCAGCTGTTTCGCGATACAGTCTTGGGTAATCCAGCCTATACGGACCTGATCCTGAATGGCCCTTACTGCTTGGATGTGCATAATATGGGCCTGGTGGACGAGAACCATGCGCCCAACTTCTACGACGGGCAGGTTCGAGTCGTGGATTTCCAAGGCAAGGAAATCTGCAAGTACCAAGCTTGCGATTACTACAAATACGTGGCGGAACATGTTGAGCCATGGAGCTACCTGAAATTTCCCTACCTCAAACAACGCGGCTGGAAAGGTTTTGTGGAGGGGCTGGATTCCAGCCTTTACTGTGCGACCCCGCTGTCCCGCCTGAATGTCGCCGATCGAATGGCAACACCCCGGGCCCAGGAAGCCTTTGAGGAAATGTTTCAGACGCTCGGGAGCCATCCATGCAAGGCGCTGCTGGCCAATCATTGGGCACGCCTGGTCGAGATAGTCCAGAACGGGGAAATGCTCCAGAGATACTGTGATGATCCCGAGATCACCAGTGACCAATATCGCGTGATTCCCCAGGGGATAACAGGCGAGGGGATTGGTATTGTGGAGGCTATGCGCGGTACACTCACACACCATTATACCTGCGACAAAAATGGCATCTGTACCAATGCCAATCTGATCGTGGGTACTACCAACAACAACGCTCCCATCCAGATGGTGACCAAAAAGGTTGCGCAGACCCTCATCAAGCCGGGTGTGGAACCAACGCAGGGTATTTTGAACATGATCGAGATGGCTTTCCGAGCGTTCGATCCATGCTATAGCTGCGCCACGCACTCCCTGCCGGGGAAGATGCCCCTCCACGTTCTTATCTACAAGCGGGGAGTACTTTACCGCCAGTTTAAGCGATGAAGACATTGCTTCTGGGAATGGGCAATCCCATTTTCGGGGATGATGCGATCGGTTTTCATTCGACGGCCAATCTGGTCCGGCAATTAAGAGATGTTCCTGGTTTGGACATCGTTCAGGAGTACACTGTCGGCGGATTAGATCTCCTGGATGTATTGGCCGGCTATGTGATACATATGTGTATAATGAATGCCTGACCCCGTTCTTCCGTTACCTATTTTCATGGACCCAGTCGATTTCACCGCCGAATTGAAGCAGGAGGCTCTTCGGATTGGATTCTCCTTGGTCGGAGTGTGTCCGGCGATCGAGCCAGCAAGCCTTCATCATTTGGAACATTGGTTGGATGCCGGTTATGCCGGCAAGATGCGTTATTTGCCAGAACGGCGGGGTGCCTATCGCCATCCGCGGAATGTATTGGAGGGTGTCCGAAGTTTGGTCATGCTGGCGACAAATTATCGTACTGCCGAGCCGCGACCGGCCGCGGCTGGGCAGGGGCGGGTCGCGCGGTATGCGTGGGGCTCCGTCGATTACCATGACCTGATCCGCGAACGCTTGAAGCAGCTTTGCGACTGGATGTCCACACGGGACTCCACGATCCGGGCCCGTGGCGTCGTGGATACAGCCCCCCTCCTCGAACGAGCGTTCGGGCAACTGGCTGGCCTTGGATGGATTGGAAAGAATACGATGCTGATCAACCGGGAGCTTGGATCTTGGTTTTTTCTAGCTGCATTGCTCGTTGATCGGGAGCTTGCCTATGACGCTCCCTACCCAGCAAATCATTGTGGCACCTGCACGGCTTGCCTGGATGCATGCCCAACCCAGGCCCTGATCCAACCCCATCTACTCGATGCCACGCGTTGCATCAGTTACCTCACCATCGAACATCATTCCGCGATACCCGCGCACCATCACACGGGAATGGGGGCCTGGATCTTCGGGTGTGACATTTGCCAGGAAGTCTGCCCATGGAATCGATCGACTCAGGTGAGTACCGAATCCAGCTTCGCACCACGTTCAGACATGGATCCGGTGGACCTGATCGATTGTTTCGGACTCGATGCGGACGCATTTCGCCAACGATATCGCCATACTCCGCTGTGGCGCTCCCAACGGCGATGTCTGCTCCGAAATGCAGCCATCATTTTAGGAAATCAGCGTGATTCAAAAGCCATTCCCATCCTCATGCGAGGCAAGGCAGACGCGGATGAAATTGTCCGTGGAGCATGTATGTGGGCTCTCAATCAGATACTCGGATCCGTAGAATGAGAAATTTGGTTGGGGTTCCTTTCAGATATCAATAGGTGCATTCCCGGGCAGCTTGGGCGAAGATGCAGAGATTGTCCGGTGGTGTTTCAAAGAAATGGTCGCACGCTGACATGATGTAACCACCATCCACGCCAAAGCCCGCGAACAACCGCTGGACTTCGGCACGGATCTTTTCTCGCGTGCCACGAGTCAGGACATTGAATTGATCCATTCCGCCAATCAGTGCAATCCTTCCGCCCAGCTTGCGGCGCACATCGGCTGGCTCCGTGATGTTGCCACCCACTCCCGGCGGCGATAAAGTTTCCGAGGCATCCGTCTCGTTGGCCTCGATGGCATCAAGGATATGCATCATTCCGCCACACGTATGATAGGTTGATTTCAAACCCACGGCGTGCAAGGCGCGATGGAGTTCTCGATCATAAGGGAGGCAGTACTCGGCGTGCATTTTCGGCGAAATGATCGTATCGCTGGCCGCTCCGCCACCCGTTTCGACCAGATCAAACTTCGCGCCCCGCAGCGATTCCTCGATGAACTGGAGTTTCTTTTCAAGCAAGATTCGAAGCAGCGCATGGACCCAATCCGGATCGTCCATTGCTTTGAAAATCAGTTCCTGCGTATCCACGAGACAACACGCGTGCTGCCAACACCCAGATTGATCGCCCCAGATGAATCCGCGCAGGATACCAGCATCGCCCAGTTCGTCATAAGCCGATTGGATGCGGGAATGATTCAGCCGTGGAACCGGCATGTACTTGCGGATCAGTTCGATGTCATCGGGATGTTTGATCATGGGTTCGGTGATCCAAACGGTCATGGCATTCGCACTGGTGGCATAGGTTAGCTTCCCTTCGGGAGTTTGAATCGTGTGGTGGATCTTCCGGCACTCAGGATCGGAATCACTGGTCCAGATGGACTCCCGCCATTGAGGTGTATGCTCCAGGAGACCGGCAACATAAGGCTCCCAGAATTGGCCACCCGGTGACCAGTACTGGATTGAAGCATCGAGTCCGCAGGCCTGGAATGCTTCCAAAGGACTTCTCCCGCCCATGAAATGCCGCAAGTGATAATCCTGCCATTGGTGGATCGTGGCAGGGACCCGATCAGGCTTCTCCCGATTCAGTGCGCATAGCATGCGTTCTTTGGAAGTCATTGCCACGATTCAGGTTTCCCATATCATGTGGACTTCTTGCCATAAGCCATCCCGGCTGAGCCGAAATGTCTTGATTTCCCAGGGCTGGAGCGAGATTCGTCTGGACGGGGCACCGTCCACGGCAAGTTCGCCGGGAGTGCATTTTCCAGAAGTCTCCTGGATCCGAACGACAAGGCCTGTGCCATCCCAGGACGGTTTACATGCCAACAGTCGAATTGGATCCGGTGTGAGGTGAATGAAACTGGACAGGTTCTTTTCCAGATCCTCACCAAGGCCAATCGGAAGGTGCGGATAGACGGCGGGTGGCGCGCTGAGCCAGTCCGCCAATCCAATGACTCGGCGCCGGACAATGTTCGGCTCGCCTGCGGTTACCAGCAGATGGAGGTCATGAACTCCCTGGTCCATGAACTTGCTCGGCGGGAGAGCGTTGAGATCGAGACCCTGTTCGTGGCAGAAAGCGGCGCTGCGAAGCGCCGAGAGGCGGACCTCGCTATTGAGAAAGTCATAGCCATTCTGTCCGTTATTGATGACGGCAAGACTGGTGAGATTCCCGTCGAGCTGACCGGTCATCACCAACCAGCGGCGATGGACATGCTCCTGGCCATCGGCTGGCCGGCGGATGGCACCGCCCGGCACTTCGCAAAGGAGGCACGGATCAACCAGCCGTGTCGGTACAGCCAATTTAAGGCGCCGATGCGCTTCGTTCCAGTAAACACGAATCCGGAACTCGAGCACCGGCCAATCCGCATACGCGATCGTTTGATATACGATCCGGCTCCGATTCAATACCAGTACGGCCTCGGTGATCTGGCGGACGGGACCCTGTTCGATCACCTGGACGCTTTCCGGGATGCATTGAAAGCGGCCTAACTCGTTGCGATAACTCCAGCGGTTCGTACCCCAGCTATCGCCGTCATCGTGGACGACCAGCGGCTGTAATAGCAATCCATTGAGGCATTCGTGCCCATTACCGGGGTCGAGTCCACATACCAATCCGGTTTGCGGATCCACCTGATGCTTCACCATGGCCGCGCGGGGTTCCGGCGTGCGGAATCCTTCCAAAATCCGGAGTTCGTAGTGCGCGGGGCCTAGCTGGGGAAGCGTATCGAAAAAACTGACCTTCCGCCGCCAGCCATTGAAGGGCAGCAGCGCGTCGGGCTGTTCCTCCTGGCAGGTTACTTCGGTGCCATCCAGGCGGAAAAGGCGAAGGTGCCATTGCCCACTCCATTTCGGCCGCAGGTCCAACATAGCCTCCACTTCGATCGGGACCTCCACGCAGCAAGGATTCGCGTTCAGAACGGTTAACGGAATGTAAAGCGGCCGCCATTCTCCCCGGTTGACCGTGGTCGCCGCGGCCAGGCGGAGGCGCCGCGAGATATTTTCAACCTCGCCGTAGAGTTGAAGGGCATCCTGCTCGGCGGCGGAAATGCAAGATCCTGGAAGAATATCATGGAAATCGTTGAAGAGGTGTTTTTGCCAAGCATCATCGAAATCGTTTGCTGGAAACGGCTGAGAATATTGCCACCACGTGGCCGCTCGCCATGCCTCGGCTTGGACCAATCGGACAAGGCTAGCCTGGGATTGGCGTTTCAGCCGCGCCAGCGATGTGTAGCATCCCGTAAAGACGCGCTGGAGTTCACTCTCCACAATCGGCGCAGTAATAAGATGCGGCTTGAGCGCTTCATAAAGCGCTTCCGTGCTGCTGTGGCGGATAACGACGCCATGCTCTTGATCCGCGAAATCATCAATCACCCGCAGATCTTCGCGCGTTGGACCGCCCCCATGGTCGCCGATACCCCAAAACACCGGCACATCGCGGTTGAGCTCCAGCGCCAGCGCTGTGCCTTCTTCGAGCCGTTGCCGCATATTATGGCGCTCCGTGTGATAGAGCCCAACCTGGATCCGGAGCGCCCCGACTTCCGAGCCGTCCAGGCCGCGCCAGCGATACAGGTCGGATGGCAAGTGGAGATCCGGTTCTTGGGGCCGCATATGGAGGTAGAATTCAAATCCCGCACGTTTCAGAAGTTGCGGTACACCCGCACTGTGGCCGAAGGAATCGAAATTGTAAGCTACCCGAGGCTCGACTCCAAAATGCTCCTGGAAGAACCGCCGCCCCTGGGCCATGCAACGGATGAGAGATTCCGTGTCGGGCAAATTCAAATCCGGTTGAAGAAACCAGCCACCACTCAGACACCACCGTCCGGCGTCCGCCAATTTCTGAATATTGCGAAATAAATCAGGGGCATGCTCCTTGACCCAGCGGTATAGCACGGCCTCGTTGTGGTTAAAAACGAGCGACTCGTATTCCTTCAGGATTTGGACCGCATTGGCGAAAGTCGACAATGCCTCCGAGCAGCCTTCCTCCCATCGCCACTGCCAGACGGGATCCAGGTGCGCGTTGCATATGAGATGAAGGACCGGTTTTTTTTCGTTCATCAAGGGGAACTGGAATCAGATTTCATCCCTGGCCGGTAAATTTTTATACCAGGTAAAGTATAACACGACACCTAGTCCAGTGAGTATACTAAGCCACCAACCCATCTGGGGCCACTGGCGCAAGAATAGATAGAATGGGACCAAGGCCAAGGCCATCTGGAAGAGTGCCGCCAGGAGGCCATTCAAGAGATCGATCCGCGGCATCGGGTCGATCTTGGGTACGAATCCCCGCTTCACCGCTTCCTGCCGGACCGGCCCCCAGAATCCGAACGGTCGCACCTGGGCGTAGAATTTCACCAATACGTCGAGATCCGCGGGTTTTAAAAGTATGCCGCAAAGCATGGTCAGAACCACGCTGGCCAGAACGTCCACCGCAAGTGTCCATTGGATGCTCCAGTTCGGAACAAGAAGTTTTTGCAGCAGGATGAATACCGCGGAGGCGACCATACTCCAAACAAAGGCTTTGGCACCAAACCGCCACCAATGCCAACGCATCGTCGCCGGCGCGAGGATCATCGTGACCACGACGAATATCATTGTTTCCCAAGCAGAAACTACGTCCTTGAAACTCAGGCTGAAGAGAAAACCGAGGGTAATGGCAGCGAGCGAAGCCGCTTGCCCAAGCCTCACCAATTGTCGCTCGGAAAAATGCCGAGAGAGATAACGCTTGAGAAAATCATTCAATACGACGGAACTGGTCACGTTGATCATGGCACTGAGTGTCGACATCAGCGCAGCGAGCAACACGGCTAAAAAGATGCCTCGGAAACCGGCCGGCAATGAATGGAGTACCTGGGGCATGATTTTTTCGGCGTCGAATCCAGCCTGGGATCCCAGCATGCCTAGACCAAGCACGAGAAAAGCCAGGCCGATGAACCATCGGAGCGTGTAGCCTACGGTCCACAAGCCAGCAGCGAGCGAGGCATCGCGGGCATTACGCGTGGTTAGAAAGAACTGGAAATCCCACACATTCGGACCAGCCAGAAGGCGAAAGATCATCCAGAGGAATCCTGCCAGCAATATCGGTCCCAATGCCTCATAATGCCGGTAACTTTCCGGGACCTCTTGCGCGTAACCGGACCATAGCGACCACGTGGGTGACAGCTCGTACCAACCGGTACTTTGGGACGCCATTTGAATCGCGCGGATGTCCGTCTGGAAGGCGAGCACCGTCAGCACCACGGCTCCGAGGGCGATGAGGATGGTTTGGAATATGTCGGTGAGGATCACTCCAACAATCCCGCCCAGGGTGACATAGATTCCAACCACACCGAACACAATGAGCGATGACTGCCAGCGCTCTAGTGGGAGAAATTCCTCGACAAATTTCCCGGTGCCAACCGCCATGTACATGAGGTTGCAGACCATCAGCACCAGCAGAAACGCGGCCGCGGCAATTCGAGCTGCCTCGGCATCGCGGGTAGTGCCGAATCGCGTTTCATTCCATTCGGCGAACGTCATCACCCCGGATCGGCGGATATATTTTGCCTGAAAAGCCATGTAGAAGCTGATGATGAACCAGCCCCAAAAGACATGCGTGATCCAGATCGATTTCAAACCGAGGTAAAAGAGCACGCCCACCATGGCCATCGTGCCACCGACATCGATGTAACTCGAACAACCTGACAGGCCGAGCATCCACCACGGCACCGCCCGATTTGCCAGGTAGTAGGAATCCAACTGCCGGGTAGCGCGGCGGTGGACGAGAAAACCAATCAGGATCATCGCCGCGAAATAACCACCTAGAATGCCAAGATCAAGAATTCCCCAGTCGGATAGCATCGCGGAATGATTGGGATCGGATTTGGACATATCGCGGACTCTTCATGAATACCATTGATTCAATACGGCGGCCCATCCTTCGGGTTCCTTGACTTGGACAAACGCGTCGCGGACCAGTTCGTGTGCTGGATGGAGTTTGCTATACTGGATGGCAAATTTGCGCATGCCTGGTAGGCAACGCCTAGGGCCATAAAGTGATTCCGCCATCCGATAGTGTTCGGCAATCACATAGCGTTGTTCGTCCAGGGATGGTGGGTCCGGGAGTGGCTGGCCGGCGGCAAGCGCACGGATCTGCTGGAATATCCATGGATTTCCAATGGCGCCCCGCGCCACCGCGACACCATCGACTCCGGTTGTACGGATTCGATCGACGCACGTTTGGGCAGAGAGCAAATCGCCGCTACCGATAAGGATACGGTTCCCGGCATGCTGTTTCAATTTCCTTAAGAAATCCCAATCAGCATTGCCATCGTAACGCTGTTGGACGGTTCGGGAATGGACGGTGATTGCCGCAACTCCACGCATGTAGGCCCCATCGAATATCTGGAAAAACTTGTCCCGGTTTCCAGAGCTGTCATCGATTCCGCGGCGCATCTTCACGGTAACTGGGACGGATTCTGGCACGGCGTCGCGGACGCGAGCGACGATTTCAAGTGCGATGGCGGGTTGGTGTAAGTGGTATCCCCCACGATATCGTCCCAGGACTTTTTTCACGGGGCAGCCAAAGTTGATTTCAATCCCATCAAAACCCCGTTCCACAAGCTGCCGGGCCGCCGAGCCGAAATCGATTGGATTGGCGCCCATCAATTGGCCTCCCACCGGATGTTCCTCATCCGCGATAAAAAGGTGATGGCGGTTCCGTTGCCTCTTTTTAAGCTGGAGAACAAATTGATCGAGAGCCACTCCGCAGAGAGTGTAGGGTGCCCCAAACCGCCGGGCAATCATCCGCATCGGTGCATCGCTATATCCAGACAGAGCCGCTTGCATGACAGGAACGTCACAGGTGATCGGACCGATGACCAGCGCGGGGAGGTGAGATGTCATGGAACCGATTGTCGGATGCCGAATCATCATCCGTCAAGGTTCACTGGTTCCGAGATCTGAAAAATGGTAAGCTTGGTCACCGATGAAAAAGATCCCGGAAAGAGCGCTGACCAGATCCGCAAGGCGTGAAGTGCATCATTCCTTGGAATGCGCGATGACAAAGGAAGGAGACCCTGGTGAAGAGACCTTCGTTTGATGACCTGGCTGGCAAGATTTGCGTCCTCACGGGTGGCGCGGGTGTGATCGGCCGCACGCTCGTGCGGGGTCTGGCAAGTGTCGGCGTCCGGACGGCAATTATCGACTTGAACCAGGAACTGGCAGAGCAAATCGCCGCGGAGACAACAAGGGAATCAGGTACCGCGATACTTGGTTTGGGAGCGAATGTCCTCGATGTGAACAGCCTCCGGACCGCGCGGGAAGCGATCCATGCGAAATGGGGGGAGGTCGATCTCCTGATCAACGGAGCTGGCGGTAATTCGCCCCAGGCAACGACGCGGGTTGAATGGATCGAAGATCAAGACGCGCAAAATCTCGAAGGGACTTTTTTTGGTCTGGAGATCGAAGGCTTCGAGAAGGTCTTCGCATTGAATTTTTCTGGTACCATTCTTCCAACCAAAGTTTTTGGGGAGGACATGATTCGCAGAAATGGCGGGCGGATTCTTAATATCTCTTCGATGAACGCATTTCGCCCCCTCACGAAAATTCCTGCCTATTCGGCAGCCAAGGCATCGATCAATAATTTTACCCAATGGTTGGCTGTCCACCTGGCGAAGCAGAATATTCGAGTGAATGCAATTGCCCCTGGGTTCTTCTTAACGGATCAAAACCGTTTCCTCCTCGTCCAACAGAACACGAACGATCTCACTTCCCGAGGCCAGCGAATTGTGGATGGGACTCCGATGGGGAAATTTGGAGTACCCGAAGATTTGATCGGCACGATGCTCTTCTTGCTTTCTGATCTGTCCGCGTTCATCACGGGAGTGGTCGTTCCGGTGGACGGTGGATTCAACGCATATTCGGGTGTGTGACATTAAGAAGCTGCTGGTGGATCCGGGCCGATTCGTCGTCTGGCAACGCTTGTTCCAACACTGCATAAATTTGGCGCAAGCGTTGCTTGGTGCCAGCGGTCAGATCCGAGAACTGCCGGATCCCTCGGCGCCGAATCTCTTCTCCCACGAGACTTACAATGAGGGAATTCACCGGATCAAATCGGATGACATACGATTTGAGTCGTGCGTGGCGATCACCAAGAATGGGTCGCATCACGCTGTCGGCTTCGGGGCTGTGAACTGCCCCGAAGTGATGCCCCAATTCGTGGACGAGCAACTCAAGCCGCTCGGATTCCTCGATATGGCGTGACCATTCGCGAATCAAGATATGGGATCGAAGTGGCCCGCGAGTACCTCCCAGATGAGTCCGGCCATGCGGCACCTGGTACTGGCTAGTGAATCCAATTGCCAGCCGGCCGGGCAGCGGATTGACTTCCTTCTCGAGCTCATGGAGGGATTTTTCGAGATCGGTTATGCCATCCTCGGAATCCCAGGTCGTGACCCGGACGACTTCCAATCGAATTCGGCAATGGCGTTCCAAAATATCGGATGCGGCTTGAATCCGCCTTCGTAACCGCTTCTCCCAGACGGCGCGTTTTGCCGCCTCTTCCTCATCCACGGCAATCGTAATCCCAATGGCACCCATTGTATCCGGTCGACCTGGTAACGGACGACCGAGGCGGGATGTTGCGTCTCCATTCAGGCCGATTTGATGCAGATCCAGCTGACCACTCGATCCCCGGCTGAAATAGTAAGCCGCATTGGCGTCCAGCAGATACCGCTTAGGGATCCGATCCTGGAGGAACGATACCTCCATTGGGCCGTCGTAAACCACCGGGAGAACGGAGCCACTGGCAATTTCAGAAAAGACCGGTTCGGTGCCGCGGAGGTGAACTTGGACGCGGACCGGTAGATTGGTCCGGTTCGCCAGAACCACGATATCAGCTTGTGCCGCCGAAAAGATCAGGATCATCAACCACGCCGAAATCAGACAGCGGCCCTGCAGTAAGCGATGGCATCGTTGGATAGACATCCCTTCATTGTACTCTGAATACTGGGTGCGTTGTAAAAGAATGTCCGGGATGTCCTGAATAAAAAAAGAGCGATGGGATTACAAGCACGCGGGACGCCGGATCGCAGTTGACCCCCGCCGGATGTGGACCCATCCAGCGGACTAGCGTTCTTCTTCACTTCGGCGACTTTCCCTCTTCGTTTGACCCACGGGATAGGCCAAAGCGGGCGTCGCACATGCTTGCGGGACTCTGCCTGAAGGTACAGCGAGTGGTTACTACCCTTGCCACATGCGCCTCAGAGCATCAGTCCTCCAATCCCATCGCTCTTTCTAGTAGGATGATTCGTTCTTCGTTCCCAGTGGGAGGAAGATGGATTTCTTATGTTGTCACCACTTCAATACGTTGATTCCTATCACCATCGCCGCGACCGCCGCGGCCGATAGGTGAATCGCTTGCGACCACAGCGCCTGTGGGTACGGCGCGGCCGGCACCGCCGGCGAGCCCGCAACCTCGGCCGATAGCCTTTCATCGCGTAATACAGGATTCGGCTATGCGGCCGAAAGCACTCCAGAACAAATCGAATCAGTGAATTGGAGTGGACATAGTATCCGATAGGCATTGCTCTACCTCCCCTCATCACAGGGGAAAAGTAAATTCGGGGACCATGTCCAAAACCTGCAAGTCACTACCCCGTTCCGGGAGTACATCACATACATTCGGGCCATGACCATCAATCACTTTGCATTTCGTACACGTGCCAAGGATCCTTGTCGAGGTCGAAAGGCATATGCTTCACAACCGAATCCCTTGGACCGTAGTCCCAATCATTCCACCCTGCCCTCACCGAGAGAGGCAGAACCAGATGGATCTAATGTTTTCCACGATCCGTCGGGGAATCCGGCTAGTCGCTGTCAACCACGCCGCCGCCACCACACGAACCCAATGGAAACCACTGAAATAACCAATAATGTTATGGTTCCAGGCTCGGGGATAACACATGAGCAAAGTTGCTGCTCAATCGTCACTACCGAATTGGTGCCCGGTTCCATTTCATTCATTTGGAAGAAAACCAATCGGAAGTCTGGATGCGGGAATGCGTCCGGATCGTCCGGATCAATATCGACACGGAACCGTGCTGCCTCACCCGCGGCCAAACCTCCAGGAATATCCACAATCAACGTGTTCCCGTCATCCGCCACGCTAGCGATCAACGAAGTGCCGGGAGTATCTGTCGTGCTACGGAAGATGTAATCATCAAAAGTGCTATTGGAGAAATGGAATGCTTCATCTCCAATCGTCATCATGTACCGTGTGATCACCGTGTCCGAACCTACATTGTTCTTCACTTCGATCCATGGGGTGTTTCTGTCGGCAATACGCTGGTAGGAGCTGTCCGTTATTGCCTGCAAATACTTGTTCGCATCGGTGGGATACACGATCAGATCTTGCTTTGAACTGTACTTAATTCCGTAGGAATAACTGGCATCGTCACAGCCGGGGCAACCGCCACTTTCACTGAACGAGAATACATCTTCTGGTTCCGTGATGGACTTGGGGCGCAAATGCTCGTTGTAATACAATGCGGCCAGGCCCGTTACCGAATAATCCGGCAATGTCGTGGATGTTTCCATTGTCAAGAGCAGGGTGTCGGGAGGGCACTTGAAAGGATCTGGATCTGGGTCGGGCTCCGGAACTGGAAAATCCCAGCCATCACAACAACAGTCGATTGTCCCAGCTTGTATTGGATTGTTACCGCAAAAGGGGAATCCCGCAAAAAGGCCAACAACCAACATCACAGTGAATGAAAATCGCAACATAGTTTTTACCTTTACCATGAATGTGCCTGCCTCAAAGGATGCCGAAGGAAAACTTGGGTGAATCATGGCAGCATCGATTGGAGCCTGGCACGACCTTGTGGGTAGTACGCCGTGGATCATGCGAAACGTGGGTCAACAGATCCGCATGGATGACGGCACCAAGGGGCGTCACGCGCATGACGCATGACGCAAAATGGTGGGCTTGTGCGCCGTGCCCAGGGAAGACACGCCGCATGCCGCGTTCGAGGATCGGCGAATAGGCGATCTGGTTGCTACCTTGAGGCCTCAAAGCATTTCCGGATAGCAGAGGGTCCGTCTGCCGCCCGATGGGCTCCAGGCCATGATGACTGTTCGCTGGTAAAGCGATGTGTCGTCTGAACATTCCACAGGAAAATCCAAACGATCCATCCATCCCGTGGAAATGTGTCGCGGAACTCGAAAACTCCCAGAAGTCAATTGGCTGGCTTGTGAACGAAAATCACACAAGCACATTCATCGAGATGGGAGCAGACCGACAGATCCAGACACCACCGAATGTCCTGCGAACAGCGGAGCGACGCAATCGCTTCCGCCGATCTGACATTCATGAGTTCCGCTCCGAAAATGAGAAAAATATTGATTGTCTGGGTTGAGAAA
>JAFGFZ010000383.1 GCA_016930815.1 Pirellulales bacterium
ATTTATGGAGGGATCTGGGCGGAAATGCTCGAAGATCGGAAATTTTATTTTCCTATCGATAAAAATTATGATCCTTATCAATCACTCGAGAAGACAAACTTCCCGGTTGTCGGCGCCTCACCCTGGCAGATCCTCGGTGATCAGAATGGCGTGCAGATGGTCCAAAAGGACGCATTTGTCGGAGATCAGACACCCTGCATCGCGCCTGGATCCGGCATCCGTCAACGCGACCTTGGCGTGATTGGCCGGAAGCAGTACCAAGGTTCAATCTGGCTCCGGTCCGAGAAAGGGAATCCAGGATCTTCGGTCACGGTAACTCTTATTAGTGGCGAACAGGAATCGGACCGGGCATCGCACACCATCACTCCGATCCCTGGAGAATGGCAACGATTCGAATGGGTTTTATCAGCCCAAAAGAGCAGTGACAGGGCCATGCTGGAAGTGACCGTCGAAGGGGACCATCGCGTATTCGTTGGGACTCTATCCCTGATGCCGTCCGATCATATCCGCGGGATGCGGGCGGACACGCTTGCGTTACTGAAGCAACTCAACGCGCCGATGTATCGCTGGCCAGGCGGGAATTTTGTCAGCGGGTACGACTGGCGGGACGGGATCGGACCCCGGGATCGCCGGCCGCCCCGCAAAAATCCTGCGTGGACGGGTGTCGAACACAACGATGTCGGATTGAATGAGTTTCTGGATTTCTGCCGCGAACTAAATGCCGAGCCGCTCATCACCGTCAATACAGGGTTTGGCGATGCATCCTCCGCGGCCATGGAAGTCGAATATTGCAACGGATCACCGGAAACCATCGGCGGACGACTTCGAATCGCAGACGGCCGGACCGAACCGTACCGTGTCCGCTACTGGTGTGTCGGCAACGAAATGTTCGGGCCATGGCAACTCGGATTCATGCAATTAAACCACTACACCCAAAAACACAATCGCGTCGCCCGCGCGATGGTCAATGCGGATCCTTCCATCAAGCTCATCGGAGTCGGCAACCTGAATGGCTTCAACCCGCGCCATGATCCCGACCAAAAAGAGGGATGGACCGAAGTGATGCTCCGTGACTGCGGAAATCTGATGGACTATATCTCGGAACATTTCTACCGCGGCAGCCAATTCCAGGACAAGGCTGAAATGAAGGCTGCGGAGCATGTGGGATTCTTGCGAGAATCCATTCGGGGCAAAGTCGAAGGGCATCGGAAACTACAGAAAAAACTGGGATTGCTTCCGGATCGGATGATACCGATCGCCATGGATGAATGGAACTATTGGCATCACAATTATGTCTATGGGGAACTGGGCTGTACCTATAACTTGGCGGATGCCTTGGGAGTCGCTGCCGGACTGCACGAATATTTCCGATCGACTGACGTTGTTCATATGGCTCACTATGCCCAGACCGTGAATGTCATCGGATGTATTAAAACAACAAAGACCGAAGCTTTCATGGACTCCACGGCCTTTCCGCTTTTGCTTTACCGGAACCATTTCGGCACGCAACCCGTCGAGGTTTCAGGAATCCCCGCTGATAGTGTGCTCGATATCGTTGCCGCCGTGACAAAGGATGGTTCGGCATTAACGGTCGCTGTGGTGAATCCGTCCCCGGATGAAGCGGGCTTGGATTTGACCATCGAGGGAACCTCCGTGGAGAGAACCGGCAAGGAATGGCTTGTGTCGGGGACCGATCCGCGGGCTGTCAACCGTGTCGATGACCGGCCCATTCAAGTCCGAGAAACCGACAAATCCATCGACGGGGAGTGGACCGTTCCCGGCTATAGCTTCGCCATTCTGCGACTTCCGATTCGCAAATCCTAAAATCAAGACGTGACAAAGCGCCAAAATCCCGGCTTTTTTAGAAAAGCCGGGCTTCTTCACTGGATCGGTTCGGCCTAATATCGTTGCCATCTGTTTACAGATTGGCCATTTTTTCGATCAGATCGACGGTGCGGCAGCTATAGCCCCACTCATTGTCGTACCAGCTCACCACCTTGAGCATCTTGCCATCAAGGACCTCCGTGAAGTCCGGCGCGAAGATCGAGCTATGATCGTCACCGATGATATCGGAGGAAACGATCGGGTCCTCATTGTAGGCGAGGATTCCGGCAAGGGGCCCTTCGGCGGCGGCCTTCATTTTGGCATTCACCTCTTCCTTCGTTGTCGATTTCGACAGGGTGACGGTTAGATCCACGACACTCCCCGTCGGCACGGGCACCCGGAGTGCAATCCCGGTCAATTTCCCCTTGAGTTCCGGGATCACGAGCCCAACTGCCTTCGCCGCGCCCGTGGTCGTGGGAATAATATTCTGGGCGGCCGCTCGGGCACGATAGAGATCTTTGTGGGGCATATCGAGAACCCGCTGATCGTTCGTGTAGGCGTGCACCGTGGTCATCAGACCCTTTTCAATCCCGAAGTTTTCATGCAGCACCTTGGCGACCGGAGCGAGGCAGTTCGTTGTGCAACTCGCGTTCGAAATGCATTGCATGTCGGCCGTTAATTGATCATCGTTCACACCAAGGACGCATGTCAGATCCGGACTATCTTTCGCCGGCGCGCTCAGGATCACTTTCTTGGCTCCCGCAGCCAGATGCGAGTCATAACCCGGCTTATCGGCTGTTGCACGAGCTCTGAAAAAACCGGTACTCTCAATAACGAACTCGGCACCCAAGTCGCCCCACGGGAGTTTCGCCGGATTCGGCTCGGCAAAAGCCCGTATTTTCTCGCCATCAATCGTCAGGTACTTGTCATCATACGTGACTTTCTTGTCGAAACGGCGGTGGGTGCTGTCATATTTCAGCAACATCGCAAGTGTTCGATTGTCTGTCAGATCATTGATTCCAACGACGTCGTATTGATCGGACCGGGCATTCAGGATTCGAAAAACAAGGCGACCAATGCGACCAAAGCCGTTGATTGCAACACGGATAGACACAGGCTGTCTCCTATACAAAGAATCGATGTCAAGTGGCCAGTACGGACCATCCGCACGGGCCACCAGTGGAAAACAGGGGAGAAACATCGCGGATGCAAAAGGATCGGGGATTCAGGGCATCCGCGATGTAACGAGCGATTATAAGGCTCGCAACCGATCCCGACAACCGGCCGGATTGGATCGAACCGGCCTATTTCCAGCATCTGGCCAATGCGAAGCCAGATGGCTCCCTAGAAGCCGTACATGCCCATGAATTCAATCATGACAGATTCACCAGGAGCCGGCGTTGGGAGGTTCCGGCCGGTTTCTCGATACGATGTCTCCGCGTAGGAAACCTCGACGCCGACAACGAATTTCTCAGTCAGGTTGCGGGATAGATTCCCAAACAGGACATGGTTGTAACTTCGGCCATACATCAAGTCACGATCGATCGGATCGTCCACCGCATAGCCGACATGGCTATGGAGCGAGGGGGACCAGTCGTACCAGAAGTCAA
>JAFGFZ010000384.1 GCA_016930815.1 Pirellulales bacterium
AACCGTCCCATCTCCGTTGGCATCGCCGTTATCGTTGTTGGTTTGGCCGGTTAGGCCAAGACCAATCTGCCAGATCAGGAAATCGTTCCCATCGACGATTTTGTCGCCGTTGAAATCGGCGTTGTCACCGCCTGGGGTCCAGGTTGGATCGACCAATTGCAGGGCCGTGTTGCCCTGGAACACCTTCTGGGTAAGATTCACCGCCGTCAACGGCCAGAATGCAGTCGGGTCGGGCGTGTTGTTCACGTAATCGCCCAAGGCGACCCAGACTTCATAAAACTCGCCACCGCCAATCTCGATATGGTAACCTTCGAAATCGTACTCACCCTCATCGACGGTGATCAGGCCGAACGTTTGGGCGTTCCCTGTTGGGGCGTCGAACATCATCCCCATCGTATTGCCGGTGCTATTGATATCATAAGTCGTATCGATGGCGTCGTCAGCCAAACTCATCGTCTGAGTGAAATTCTCACCGGTGATCTCGAAGTAGCAATTGTCGTCGGAGAACATGGCGAATGTGAGTTGCAGGCTTTCACCGGACACACCATCGCCATCGTCCACCCGCAAACTGCCAGTGACACCGGTCGCAAAGTAGTCATCGGTTGGGCATGGAAAATTATTGCTAAGGCCGGAGACCTCGAGCGCGGGGCTTCCCAAACCTCCCCCACTACCACTCTCGGGATTCAGCATCGCAACTGTTTGGATGGTGCTGTCAAATACATTTTCGTCGGGATAGATGCCTCCCAATCGGGCATCTTCAATCATAATGGGCACAAAATAAGTTGAGTCCACGAGACTAAAAGTCCCACTGGTTGGAAGCACATCGATTACGCATGTTGCGCGTGCGGCGCTGGTCAGTTTGACCGGCGCGGGGCCAGCGATTGTCTGTTCCTCGATCGAGGTACCACCCAGAGGGAGCCAATTAGCAGTACTCGGTACGAACAATGTGTTCGGGGGAACCACGGCCGATTCTCCCCGATAATCACCCTGCATGGTCGTCATTTCCCAGTATGCGCCGCCGCCGTTCTCATAAGCGACACATTCGATATCGTAGACGGAGTTCTCGGCGAGCGTGATGATCCCTCGGGAATTGCTGTCACCTGTGGGATTGGGAAACGAGAGGGCTCCATCCAAATCAATCCTTCCGAGTTCCCCATGATCGGTGAAGGGGACGGGATTGCCGGCCTGGTCCAGGAACCGCAATGCGAAGCCATCATCGCTGCGGAATTGGACCGAGTAGGTGCCGCCCTGTCCGGCCGGGACATAGACGCGGCCCTTGATGATCGTCTGAATGTTGTCATCATCGGTCGCGCCACCATGACCGTTTGAAAGGATCGTAATCGGCGTCGTTGTGATGTTGGGGCCACCGTCGGGATTTGTGTTTGGATCGGTCAAGTCAAGCGTTGGCACGAAACCATCGTACTTCGTTCCAAGACCACTTTGAATAATCTCAACAGCTTGAACTACTGTCGGCGTGCTCATTCCCCATCGGACTTCGCGGACTCCAAGCATCCCCGCCGCGCCGTCCGGGCCTTGCATCCGCCCCGTCGGGAAAATATGCATGTCTAGGGGACGGAAAAGAGGGAGGTCGACGGGCAGAGTTGCGAACTGTGTCTCCCATTCGATCAGGAACACGATGGCGTAAGCTGCGGTTGCTTCATCCAGGGATGTACCAGGCTGAAGTGTCGGCGCCACGGGTAGGTCCACTCCATAGCCGCACTTGTTATCATTCCACAGGCCAGAAGTCAGGAGCTCAATTGCGTCCTCACCCGTGGAATCATTTGGTTCGCCAGCGTTCCAGCTCTGAAAATTGAATGGCGTGCCATCCACCCAAGCCCAGCCCATGGTCTGGTTGCTAGGCGATCCGAAGGACTGCGATTCTTCGGCGTTGGGGGCAACGCCCTCACGGTCCGTCAGACCGATCCAGGTACTGCCGGTGATCAGAGATGCGAGAAAGGCATTTTCGTTCGCGTCAGCGATCGTAGCCATATGACCGGTCGCCGTGCCACCCGTGGGATCGGTCAGCGTCGAAATGTGGGTATAGGCGTTCGACCATGTCATTCCGGTGTGCCAAAACTCATAGATATTCCATGTCCCCCCGGCTCCGTACTGACCTGCATACAAGTTTTGGGCTTGCGCCTGCGTCGGTAGGGCCAGCACGGCGGCCATGGCCCCAAGAATCATCAACAGTCTTGTCATTGGCATGATTTCCTCCCCAGTTAATAAAACAGTAGGATGTAAAGGGATTACCTCTGATTACTTTATAGGGACCATCCGGATGTCTTACCTGGATGAAGGGCAAGGGCCCCTTTGAACCTAATCCTAAACCGGTTTCCCTCGCCCCGCTTGCGGGGAGAGGTATTGGGGTTAAGGGTCTTAGGATTACTCATTATTTGAGTATCATTCGCTATCGTGAGAATAACCAATACACCTCCACTTGTCAAAAAAATAGCTCCATTCTCATGCAAAGGGGGTACAAATTAAACCGGCGCCTTTTCAGGGACGCCGGTTCAAAATACCGCGTTCATTTTGCTTCGACATCAAGCTGCTTTCGCTGGTCGAAGGTCGCTTGATCGTTTTTTTAGCGGCGACGTAGCGCCAGTGGGACAATCAGCAGAACCAGCAAGAGCCAAGTGGCCGGTTCCGGGATGGCGGTG
>JAFGFZ010000385.1 GCA_016930815.1 Pirellulales bacterium
CGCCCGATCATTTACCCGCTGATGGAAAAGTACGCTGCGGAAGGACGCTGGCTTGGGATCTGTCCTCAATGGACTGGCGCGGTCGGACCAGCCACGCCATTTTCAGGCGCGCACTTCGTGCACTACCGGATGAAGGAGTTCGTTGATAAACGAGTTTCCGGCTTCACGGCGTACGTGACGCCGACGTTCGGTCACGCCCGATTCAACATTGAGGCGGCGGCTGAATGGTCGTGGAATCTGCACGGTCGTACCACCCGCGAATTTGCCGCCTCCTACGCCGTGCGCCATGGGATCGACCGGCCAGAACTGTTCGCCGACTGGTCCGAGGCGATCGGCCCGGTTGCCTGGGACGTTTACGGCTCGGATTGGCCGGTCGGCGAGCTCCGCGGCAGCAGTACGCCGGTGGTCGAGGCTTTGCGGACCGGCCAGCTGCCCGCGTTGGGCACCGTCCGCTGGGATCTCTATCCGTACCCGTGGGGCCAGTTCCAATCAGAGCAACAGATTCGCGACGGTGTGACTGCCGCCGGCCGGGCCCTTGAACTGGCTAAACAGATTGGCCGATCCGAGATTCTCGAAGAGAGCCGTGTGATCGAGGGTTTCATCCGCGCTCTGGCGGCCCTGTTCGAGTTGCAAAAGATCGTTGGGCCGGATGGCGTCGATGACGTGAATCGGCCGCGAGCGGCGGAGGCCTGCCAGGAATTCATCGACGCCTGCCAGCAATCGGAATCCGCGTTACGGGCATGGTCGAAGCACGTTGCGACCGAAATGGTGGCGGCCCCCGATAGCCGCTACTGGCAAGTCGCCGAGGTGCTACAGCGAAACGTCCAGCAGATGCGGGTGCTCGCCGCTGAACTGGGCGTCGACGATTTCCATACCCGGTTCCTGACGTTCTGCGATCTGGCCACGTCAGAGCTCAACAAGAAGATACCTCGACGTTGCCACCGCCGCGCTGGATTGGATGATCGCCCAGGACTTCCGTGCGGTCAAGCCGATCACATTCCAACAACGACCCTCGGGAATCATCTTCTACTGCTTCGAGCTCTACGCCAGCGGTCTGAAATACCTGGATCCGGACAGCCGGCAATACGAGCAAGCCCTGGGACAGATCGACCTCGCGCTTGAGTGGATGGCGAATAATCAGAAGACCCGCGGCGCCGATGTGCCCGACTATCTGGTCCGCAATGTCGATATGGCCGGCCTGCCCTACCTGATGTACGCCTTCGCCCGGCAGCTCCCGCGGTACCGCGAACTCACCGCACCGGCCGATCGCGAACTCCGTTACATCGGCGACCTGCTGCTGGCCGGCGACACCCCCAACGTCTCGCGGCTGATGGTCTGGGAAGTCATGACTTGGGGCATGATGTCGCACGCCGAACGGCTCCGCCCCGGGGTCATGCACCACACCTCGCATCAATTGCAGCACCCACCGGACAGCGAACAAGTGCCGGTATCGGACTGATGGAGACCCCCATGACAAGTGATGGAAACACGCGTTCTATGAGTTTCCATTACCCGGCGAATCACCGCCGTCTTGCCACAGCCTGGAGGGCCAGTCAGAGGCACGTTTTTAGAAGGGCTATTCATTGGACCGGATCCTCGATCCATTGCCGGTAACACGGTCCGCACAGATAAAGGAATGGAGGCTATCTTCCGCCGTTGAGTACGAACGGCGCGTTCTGGCGCCTAGTCACTCCTGGGAATCCTGGTCGCGGCGAAAAGCCTGGAAGTAATGCTCGCGGAATTCCTCAGCGGCCTTGGCACTGGTGATCACTTCTTGCCAGTCCAGTACCGGCCGCGGGCCCAGTTCTGCGGCCGGCAGGTGCTGACCTGCTAAATTGCGCGAAAGATCCTTGAATTGATGGCCCCATGCTTTCATCTGGCCGTCCGCTGTTAGCATGCCTGTACGTTGGCTGACATCGCGTGCCTCCGGCGTGTCGTAGAATCCCCAGTTCAACCAGCCGGCGGCCAGTCCCTGTGTCACTTCCACGGCGCAGCGGCACCAGCGTGCCTGATCTTCCTCGGAAGCGTGGGGATGACCGCCGCCGATGGTCAGCGGGCCGCCCCCGTACCAGCCGAATTCGGCCACGACGACGGGCTTACCCGTCTTGGCAACCTCGCCAACCACACTCTCGAGATATGCCAGGTTGCGCAGTTCGTCCTCGCGATCCTTGTATTCGTAAAACCCAGTTGCCAGCGGATAGAAATGGACTTCCATGAAGTCGACCAGTTGGGCCTGGCGTTGCGGCCGGAAGGCAGCATAGTGGCTGACGCTGCCCGGCAGTAGCGCTGGAACGCTCCATTGAATCATTCCGACCGTGACCAGAGCGGACGGATCCGCTTGCTTGATCGCAGCCGTCTGACGTCGTGTCCAGGTGTCCGCGATCTGTTCGCGGAACCGCTGGTAGTCCAACAAACGTTGATTGCCCAAGGCATCGTCCTTCGGCGGTGGAACCTCTTCGCCCCATTGAATCTCCTGACGGGACATGCCCCAGGCTTTTGCCGTTTCCGCGGCTGAGCCGTAGGTTTCGTCCAGCCACTTGTTCCATTTGGACCGCATCGGCGGAGTGTCCCAGGAGACACAGGGTTCGTTCAACAAGTCGTACGCAAATAAAACCGTGCGGCCACAATATCGTTCGGCGAAAAGAGTCCAAAACCGCTCCAGCGCGTCCAGCACGCGTTCGTCAGCGATGCGATCAGTCCGCGCCCAGGCAGGGAGGCCTTCCCAATGGTCTGGTCCGGTTGGATGGACGTAGATCCCAGCCTCCTCCGCCATTTTCAGAAACTGGTCGAACTTCGCGAGGCCCTCGGAGTTGAGCGCATCCGGCTCGGTGAAGAATGATCCGTACGTCAGGAAAACGCGTACACAGTTCACACCCAGTTCCTTCATCCGGTGAAAATCCTGCCGTGTAGCCTCCGCATCGAATTGTTTCCAAAGTTGCGGTGCCCAGCCCGTATGTGGCCGGAAGTAGTTCACTCCCATCGGCACAAATGGCTGGCCATCTTCTGTTTCAAACGTCCGCCCATCCGCGGCTACTCGCACTCGAGGCAAGCCTGGCATATGCGGCACCGCATCGGCAGCCGATGCAATTCTCGTAAACCACAGAGGAAGCATGAGCAAAGTGAGCAGCTGCACGGATGAGAGCGACAGGCGGCCTTTGTTGAATCGAATCATGACCGTATCCTCACGTTGGTCTGGCGGGAATCGCGACTGGGAAGGAGGTTCTTATCACCGTTTCCAATTGAACTGGACGGCGGCGGTAGTGGCAAACAGGGATACACTACCATTGAAATACCTGCGGGCTGGAAATGCCAGAATACTCGCGAGCTTTCTACAATCAAGTGTGTAGAGCGTTCATCGCTTTCAGCAAGGGATCGAAAGTCAATTCCTCCACAGCTGCCTCTAAGCCTCTATAATCTCCTGCTGTCTTCGATTGTCGTGTTATTTCCTTCTTGATATTCACTTTTCGGTCGCGGTGAAACCGCCATCGGCCAAGGCGGAGATGGCGGTGGCTGGATCGAAGGTCTCTTTATCGATCACGCAGGTAGCCGTCTTCGTGTCGAAATCGACACAGGCCTCGGATACTCCCGGCTGACTGGCCAGGATTTTTTGGACTTTTGGAGCACATGCGTGGGCGCAGGCCATGCCTTCGACGGTGAATGTGGCAGTCGGGCCACCGGCAGCGTTGAATACAGCGGGTTGCATTTCGGATCCGGATTCGGCTGGTGGCGTGGAAACCTGACCGTTACAACCGAGTACCACAGTGGCTAGACAAACATATAAGAGAAACCGGAACATGATTTTTTACCTCATTTTGAGTCTATGTTGACACAATATGGGCCAGACAGCTTTTCGGGAATACTTATCTTCTACACGGTGCGCTCCCAGGCAGTCACTTCCGCAACGGAATGTTGATATTTCCGGCGTGTTTCACGGATGACAAACTCGATGTTTTGCGGCGTATCGAGTATCCGAAAGTGTTGACCAAGCAGATCCCGGAGACCGTCCAACGTCGTGTAGGATTCGCCCGCTTTTCGAATGCCGCCGATCCAATTCTCTTTCTTCGTGAATTCCTCCAGCCAAATGTAGGGCGAGGCAATGACCAGGATACCGCCAACCTTCAACCGCCGGTGAATGGTCTCCAAAAACCTCCTTGGATCGGAGAGGCGATCCAGCAAATTCGCGGCCAGGATCAGGTCGTAGCCAGTAAACTGCGGCTTGAGGTTCGTCGCGTCGCCCTGGAAAAAATCGACGCGATCGGCCACGCGGTCCAATCCCGTATCAGATAAGCGGGCCTCATGGTACGACACGATTTCACCTTCCTCGGCGAGTTCAAAATGCACATTTCCCTTCTCTTTGAGTTGGAGTGCAATTCGGATGAATCGGGCAGAGAAGTCGATACCTGTCACATGATCGAACTGCCGAGCCAATTCGAACGAAGCCCGTCCCACGGAGCAATTCAAGTCCAGGGCCTTGCTTCGCCCACTCTGTTGCATGAAACGGAAACAAAACTCGGCACATTGAACTGGGAAATGGGGAACATCGAAATAAGTTCGGCCGTAGTGGGCCTCGCAATACTGCGAGACGGCCATGTCCGTCTCGTACATCGCTTCAGGCATCTCTAGAGGCTGGTTCGACTCCACGTAGCGCAATCCCGCATGCTGAAAGAAATGCCTCCGGAACGCGTATCGGCTATCGCGTGTTGCCTCATTGCCGGTCGAAATCCAGGAACCTCCCTTAATCAGGTTGTGCTGTGTATCGAACGTCGGGGTCGAGAAATCGTCGTAGTAGGGATGGATCTGGAAACCATCGAAGCCCGTGATTGGCGTTTCGGTCCACTGCCAAACATTGCCGATGATGTCGAAGAACTCCCCAAACGCAAAACGGTCGACCGGGCAGGACGAGGCCCAATGTTCGAGGTTGATGTTGCCAGGCGCTTTGTCCCAGTAAGGCTGGTCTAAGATCGCGTGCAGATCTCGCAGCCGATACCATTCGGCCTCGGTCGGCAACCGGATCGGTTTTCCGGTCTTCCGCGCCGCCCAGTTGCAGAAAGCCTTGGCCTCAAGGTAATTCACCTCGACCGGCCAATTCCAAGGCATGTCGATGATCTGGGCCATTGTCCGGAACCGATAGCCGGCAGGCGAATCGATCCAGAACAATGGGTGGCGTGCTTGGCAGTAGTTGACCCATTCCCAACCTTCATGCGTCCAGTATTTCTCCTTTTCATAACCCGCGTCTTCCACGAAGCCGAGAAATTCCTGATTGGAGACTAGAAAACGGCTGGCCGAGAAATCCCAAACGTCATTTTCCTGACGCCCGAACTCATTGTCCCATCCGTAGAGCGCGTGATCCCTCGATTTACCCAGCACGACGCGCCCACCCGCCACCGGTAACAAACTGTTCTCTGGCGCCTGACTCGATTCGGGGCAGATCTCCCAGAGAGGCAGTTGTTGAACCTTCTCGATCGGCAGCCGCCGAATAATGACCGACGAAGTTTCCAGATGGATTCTCTGATGTTCCATGCCCATCAGGATTGCCCAGAAAGGATTGTCCCAATGAATGGGCATCGTTAAAGGCAACGCCCTGATAGTCTCGTCGACAAAGCCACGCACCGTATCGCGATACGCCTTGACCTCGTCCAGCGGTGGCCAGTCGTAATGCGCGGCGTTGAGGTCATCCCAGGACATCTCGTCGACACCGACGGCAAACATTGATTCGAACCGCGGATTGATCCTCTGGTTCGTGATCTTGGCGACGATGAGCTTATTCACGTAGAAGACAGCGGTATGCCCCAGGTAGAATATGAGCGGGTGGCGCAGAGGCTCTGGACGGAGGTAGAAGGCATCTTGCGATGCGAGCGTCTCGTAAAGCTGCTCGTCCAGACTGTAGGTCGCGTGAAAATACTGCCGGATCTCTTCACGCTTCTCGTCAGCATTCCCTTGGTTCAGAATTGGAGTTCTCGTGTTTCTCAGATTCATATCGTTCCCACATTCATGACCACCTCCGCAACGCGCCGTCTCCACGGAATCGAGCAGTGGTGTCTGTCAAAGCAACGATGACATACCACGTCCGCTCGCCTTCTCAGCGGCTTGCACTAATCGCCTGAGCATACCTACGAAGATCATCCGATGCAAAGGGTAGAGGCAATACCAGTAGGCCATGCCAAGCAAACCCAATGGATCAAAGATGGCAGTCTGCCGAATCGAGGAATGATGATTATCGACTTCCGGGATTACCTCAAACTCCAACCAGGCACGGCCGGGCAGCTTCATTTCTGCTTTGAGACGCAGCAAGTGATTGGGCTCAAAGGCTTCCACGCGCCAGAAATCCACGACATCTCCAACGCAAAGATCGGCCGCCTTGCGACGTCCACGCCGCAGCCCCACGCCACCGACCCACAAGTCGAGAATGCCACGAATTTGCCATAGCCAGTTCCCATAGTACCAGCCAGTCTTGCCACCGATGCGCTGGATAGGTGCGAAGGCCGTCTCGGCTGGCACCTGGACCGTCGCCGTCCGGGAATCCACGATTCGGGACCCGTATCGGACGCCGCCCCACCTCGGCGTCAGGCCACCCGCAGATAGCGCATCCGACCATCGTGTTTCCGCGAACTCGCGGTCTTCATTCAAGATCGCCCGCGCAATTGCTTCCTCCAGACCACGCGGTCGAATCGGAAAAATCTCCAAGGCCGATGGGTCTTCAACCACCGTGGGATTCCGCAAGCCATCGACTAGTTTCCGCCCAATCCTCGCGTAAACCGGCGTGACTAATCCGAGCCACAAACTAGACAAGTAGGGAGTCAGGAAAGGAACAGGGATCATGCAGCGTCTCAGCCCGCGATGCCGGGCATACTCGCGCATAATATCGCCGTAGCAGACCCGATTGGGACCACCGATCTCAACGATCCGGCTCCCCTCTTCCTCGAGATTCAATCCGGCGATTAGATACTCGAGCACATCTTCAATCGCGATGGGTTGTGCTGGGGTAGCTACCCATTTCGGACAAACCATGACAGGAAGCCGATCCACCAAAGCTCGAATCAATTCAAATGAGAGGCTACCTGAGCCGATGATAATCGAAGCTCGCAACTCAATGACTGGCACACCCGAAGCACGCAGGATCTCCCCTGTTTCTTGTCGACTGCGAAGGTGATTGGAGAGCGCGTGTGCTGGATTTCCGAGTGCTCCCAGGTAGATAATCCTGCGAACTCCAGCTTGTTTGGCGGCATTGGCGAAATTCGCCGCTGCCTGCCGATCATCGCGCTGGAAGTCGCGAGCGGTCCCCATCGAATGGATCAAGTAATACGCGGTATGGACGCCCTCGAACGCGGCGGGCAGAGATTCCGGAACGAGAACATCTCCGGCAACCACCTCCGTCGTGCTGGACACCCTGGCACGAAGGTTTTCCGGGCGCCGGGCCAGGCAACGGACTCGAATACCCCGCCGCTCAAGGAGCGGCAGCAGGCGACCGCCAATATAACCGGTCGCTCCCGTCAACAGAATAATGGGTTCTCCACGTTTCATTGTGATCCACCCCGCATCACCTTCCCTCCACAACGACCATTCTTATAGGGTGATCTCGCCTCGACACGCAAGAGCAAGGTCTCCTTGTCCTGCAACGGCCTGCCAAATTCCCTGGTGCCCCGGGCAAGCGGTTCGTTAGTAAAAGAATCGAAAAGGTCAACGGCCGCTGGAAATCGCAGTCTTCTTTCACCCGCGCATAGGCCCATACCACCGTGCGGCTTCCGTGCAGAACCCGCTCCCGAATTTCTGCCACAGAAGAGCAGTTGTGCTGTTGCGCACGCTCGAGAAGGGCAATCAGTACCTTCACTTCCTTCAAGAGCCTGGAGTCGTCGAAGTAGCCGCCATAACTCGCAGTCACCATAGCGAAGTCGATGTATTTGGATCGCAGGAATCTCGCCATCGCATTGTGACCGTATTCCGGATCGCCACCGAACTCGAACATGTAGCAATAGAACGCACCAACGACCTTTCGCCCACCACAGGCCTCCTTCGACGCGCGGCAGAGATAATCCATCGTCTCTGGGACGTATGTCTCAAAAAAAGGCTTCGTATAGGGACGATCGTCGAGAAAGAATTGCGGCCGGCCGTGCACGGAGCGAACCGATGTGACGGGACCGGGAATATGTGCGACCTGTTCAGCGGTGTTCAATGGCCCTGTCATCAGTGAAGCGGCACCGATGCTTAACTTGCAAAGCGCCTGGCGCCGGCTCATGTGCCAGGCCCGGAACAGGTCGTGTCGAATGTCGCTGTTGGCCAGCTTGTTACCTGAATCAATATTGTACTTCATAGGGTGTAATTACCTGGCAACGAGACAATCTCATGTCTTCAACGCCCCTCAGTCAGTAGCGCGCCACGAGGACTTCATGAATGTCATGCACCGTCGCTTCAATCCGTCCGCCATGCCATTTGACTTCCGTGGCCGCCGAGTGCCCGGAAGCATCCTTGACTGGACAGTCCAGCTCGACTGTTGCCCGAAAAGTCGGAACGTCTTCAATGGTGGCCGGCAGAACGTAGGGTCGATTGTTTGGAGGCGTGGTTTGTGGCGGCGCGTTGTATCCCAGCAAATGCACTCGCAGCATCCGGGTAACAGAGTCGTCGGTAACAACGGCCTCGACAGTTGTCGGGGCAGTAACGCGGACGCGAGGCTCCGGATGCAGGAATCGCACGGCATTGGCAAGAAGCCTGCGGGCTTCGACAATGTGATGCTCGCTGCCGGTCGCGTAATCCGGCGCGCACGCGAACGTCAGGACCGTGCCTTTGCCGACATGATGGATCAGAATGGCAGGGCCTACCGGAGCCTCGGCGCTCATCGGCCATTCAGTGCCCTCCTTGTTCTCCCGTTGGCGTGTGGTTCGATACGGGGCAAATAGCTGGCCTACGGTCTCTGCGGTGGTTGGTTCGAAAACGGCCGCGGGGCCCTTGACGAGAAAGGGGACGCTCTCTGTCTTGCCGGTTCCGAATGCGATTGGCCGGGCATGGGAAATCCCTTCTGTAATCGCTTTCCCCGCGTTTGACTCTGTTGGGGCAAATTGAACCCAATGATCCATTGAATCAAGCTTCCGCACCAAGCGCCCGCCAATGAGCGTTTCTAGCGACGACTTTTTCTGGAAGTGGCCTAGGTGGTCATAACATCCACAGAGGCCCGTCACGATCAGCTTGCCGCCCGCTTGGACATAGTCGCTCAAGATCGCAACTTCTCGGTCACTTAGAATGCCGGTGTTTGAAAGCAACACAACCGGAAACCGTCTCATTAATTCTGACGAGACATTCTCATCCAGCACGAC
>JAFGFZ010000386.1 GCA_016930815.1 Pirellulales bacterium
ACTAGGCCGGTATCTGAGTCTACCGAATTTGCGTATTCCGAACCGGATCGATCGAAGTTTGGCATTACTGAAGTACGGCGTCCTGGTGGTTATCTTAATCGCGACCTGGCGCGCGAGCGAGTTGGTGTTCCGCGGTTTTGATCCCTGTTATGCGTTAATCAGTCGTCACGGGGCCGATATTACCGTCTGGGCGTATGTTGTTCTCGGTGCCATCATCGTGGCATCGTTGTTCATTATCGTACCGTTCTGTAGATGGTTCTGCCCGCTGGCCGCAGTTTTAAATCCACTATCTCGATTCGGACTGACTCGAATTCGACGCAATCACGAAAACTGCAGCCAATGCGGCCTCTGCGCGGACCAATGCCCGGCTGCAATTCCCATCGAGCAACTCCAACAGGTCCACGCGGCGCGCTGTATTAGTTGCCTGAATTGCATCGATTGCTGCCCCAAAAAGGATCCCACCGCCAGCGCTCTCGAGTGGTGGCCTGCCCATCGGCTCGGGAAGCGGTGGTCCCATGGAATGCTCATAGGAGTGATGCTCCTCTGCACGACCTTCGCAGTGGCAGCCTCGTATGCATTTCCAATTCCCTCCTTTGTGAAAAGCCATGGTGTGGCTTCCTCGGATCTGGCTAGGATGGATCTTAAAGTCAACAACCTCACCTGCCGGGGCCGCAGCAACTTGTTGTTTTATTTCCTCGAACGGGACGATTTGTACGAAATTCCCGGTTTCTTCCGCGTCGAGGCTTGGCCGGGGCCCGGCTGGGCGGATGTGGTCATCACCTTTGAGAAATCGGCGACCCATCCCAGCGCAATCAAGCAAGCAATCACCGAGCCCTACTACGACGCTGTCGGTGATTTCTGGAGGAATTCTCCGTTCCGCATCCAAGGTTACGATCCCCTACTAAACGATGGACCGGAAGAGAGTGCGATGATAAAATTGGGACTATAGCCAAGTTGGATTTGCCTTTCATCATATCCCATACATGAAATCCAGGATACTAGGACCTAAGAACGTTTTTTGAAATTGAAATATCTGCTCGCGAAGCGAGATCTGACGCCCCTTTTCCCGCTTGCGGGGAGGGTTCCGGTGAGGGATTTTGAATTTCAAAACACGTTCTATGAAATGGCAAACTACTTGAGTTCTTGTGGATGGATCCATTTCAAACAGCCAACATATGAGGTTGATTCAATGAGGTCTTCCCTGATTATTGCTGGTGTCGTTGGTTTGAGTGCACTTTTATTTGGCTCCGCTTTACATGCGGAACGAATCATCGAGGAAACGTTTACAGGCTATCTAGACAACGCAATGATTTCGGATAGCCCGGCAGGACCAGCTATTGGTTTGGCCGGTGATTGGACACTTGTCCCAGATAAGAATTTTTATGTGAACAGGACTCAAATGGACCTCAATGCCGGGACTGGCAAAGCCGTCTACGACTATCCTTCCAACGACAACGGCACTCGTACGGCAACTCGGAACACCTCGACCGACCATGTCCTATTCGAGGACGACGGCGATATCTTTTATGCAAGCTTTCTGCTCAATCCCGCGAAGATCTACGGAGACATGATATTTGAGCTTGACCTCGCAAACCACAGCGGTGGTAACATACAGGATTTTGCATTCGGAATAATCAATGGGCAATACTTCGTCGGTAACGGTGGCGTTGATATCAATATTGCCAGTGGTGCAGTAATCACTGGCGAGCAGCTTGTTTTGGTCCGGATTGAGTATGGCGCAGCCGCGAGTGGCACGGAAGCCGATGAAGTTGTTACACTTTGGGTTAACCCCGTCGATGAGTCAAGTACACCCGTGATCGACAATGTCCTGACCGACATCCTGAATCAAGGTGGAGCGACGATGAAAGCCGTCTCAATCCGTGGCGATCAGATGGATGGCTCGCCGGCATTTTTTGACAATCTTCGAGTTGGCTTATCATTCACCTCAGTCACCGCTCTCATAGCCGACTTTGACCAGGACGGCGACGTGGACGGTGGTGATTTTCTGATTTGGCAGCGCGGTGAGTCGCCAAATCCGCTAAGCCCGCTAGATCTTGACGAATGGCTCAAGTATTTTGGAACAATATCCAGTTCAATTCCCCCCTTAGCAACTGCAGTTCCTGAACCAATGACAGGAAGTATGCTGGTATTGGGCATGGTTGCCCTACTCTTGCTCCGACACACGAACAAGCCTGCATAAACTCTGCAAGGGCAGCGCCTTATCCATAGATAAACTACGCCGAAAGGGGGCAGAATTCCGATCCATGATCCTTAGCAATTCCCCGACCGGCGGTAACTCGTATGCAGGAGCTCATGCGACAGCGGGCCGAGCGGTTTGCCGAGGAATTCTTGATAGATTGCCTTGACATTGGGATTGTCCGCGCTGCAGCGAATCGTTTGCTTTTCATCTTTCGCGTAGAGTCCTTCAATCCGCTTCTGGCGGAGACTGTCATCCGGTCGCCCGTTTCCACCCGGCTTCGGCTGCCCGCCGCCGCCGATACAACCGCCGGGACAAGCCATGACTTCGATGAAGTCATACTTGACATTCCCTTTGAGAATCTCATCTAGGATTGGCCGTATCGTTCCCGTCCCATGAACCACGGCAACGCGAAGCGGTTTCCCATCCATTTCAAGCAACGCCTCGCGAACACTGGTGAGTCCTCGGACCGGCTCAAACTTGAGAAGCGAAGCCGGGGCTTGCGAACCAGTCAGATACAGCCAGACCGCGCGGAGCGTTGCTTCCATGACTCCGCCAGTGTTACCGAAAATAATTCCGCCGCCACTTCCACGCCCCATGATCGAGTCATATTCTCCATCCGGGAGTTCATGGAATCGGATGCGACTTTCGAATATCCACTCTGCGAGTTCCCGGCAGGTAAGCGCATAATCCATATCGCGGATCGAGTCGTCTTTCAAATAGCGCCCCGACGCATTCATTTCGGGTCGAAGAATCTCATATTTCTTGGCTGTGCAAGGTGTGCAGGCAACATTCACAATCGACTTGGGATCGAGCCCGTTCCTCTTGGCGAACCAGGTCTTGATCGTAGCCCCTTGGATCATCACGGGACTTTTGGTTGTGGAAAGATGTGGAAGTAGGGATGGATAAAAAATCTCCAGAAAATTGACCCATGCTGGACAGCAACTCGTGAATTGTGGAAGAAGGGCTTTTGATCTGCCTTTTGCTTCGAGTCGCTTGATCAACTCGTTTGCTTCCTCAACCACGGTCATGTCCGCGGAATGCGTCGTATCCAGGACGTAATCAAAACCAATTCGCCGTAAGGCCTCGACCATTTTCCCTTCAAAATCGGTCCCTGGTTCCATACCGAACGACTCTCCCAGCGCGACCCGAACCGCGGGGGATGTTGAAGCGATAAGGATGCGTTCTTTATCTTCGGTCATTGGCCGAATGCGAGGAAACTCGATCCTTTCCGTCATTCCACCGCGTCTGCAGATGTTGGTACATTGACCGCATTGAATGCAGACAGCTTTCTCCTGCACGACTGCCGGCTTGCAGTAATGAGACACTGTCATTTGATCCGTACAGACTTCATCGCAATGCCCGCAATTCTGGCAGAGATAATCGTGAAACAGGATTGACGAGTTGTCCGGATCGACTCGAACAGGAAGAACTTTTTGGCGCGTGGCTCTCTTGGCCGCCTTGTATTCCTTGTAGTTTGGATAGCCTTCCAGACCATAAGGTGGGCCGGATTCGGGCAGTGACAAAGGCTCAGAACCATCTGCGACACTGGCAAGGCCCCCGCCGAGTAGGAACCCTGTTCCCAGGACGCCCGTTTGCATCATTCTCCGCCGCGTGATATCAGCCATGTTCCAGATCCTTCATAAAGGCCTTGGAGACCACACCCCCAACGAATATTATCAGTTCGATCCCGCTATTACCATCTCCAGACAATACCAGAAGAAAGTCTACCCGAATCACTGCATTCCTATTCAGAGGGCTGACCGATGGCGGCACCTCCGATCAGAGACTGACACAAACGCCCTTGACTTCATCCGCACATTTGGCTAAAGTTACAAATAATATCCCGCCGATATGAGAGATCCATGGACAGCAAAAAACTAGCGAATTACCGTGCCCGTGCTCGGATCATCAAGGCCCTGGCGCATCCAGCCAGGCTCATGATCGTGGACGAACTTGCCGAGCATAGGGAACGGTGCGTTTGCGAGCTGACGGAATTGGTGGGGACGGACATGTCGACCGTCTCACGGCATCTCGCGCAGCTCAAAGAAGCGGGAATCATCGAGGATGAGCGGCGTGGCAAGATGATCTTTTATCGTTTGCGCGTCAAATGCTTGCTCAAATTCTTTAATTGCATCGAGTCGGTAATTAAATGCAACGCTGAAAGCCAACAGAAATTGCTTATGTAAATTGATCGCCCCGGAATACCGGGGAATCTCTTATAGGATACTCTTGCATATTACGCCAATTATCCCAGCATGCGGTGGTGATGTTGGGTCAAGGAGACCAATGGATGAGAAGGGAGATGAAGATATTCGCGTTGTTCTTGGTTGTTTTTCTGGCGGCCTATTTTCTGCCGTTGGCGACTCCGCAATTTGCAGAGGGGACGAATCCAACGAACGCCAAGATGACTAGGGCAATTGTCGAGGCCTTTGTCCTTTTGCAATGGTATGCTCGCAATCATACGCTTGCCTGCGTGGTTCCCGCGCTCTTCATTGCTGGGGCCATCACTACGTTTCTTTCCAAGGAAGGCGTGCTGAAACATCTGGGGCCGAAAGCGAATAAAGCGGAAGCCTATACGGTCGCGTCCGTGTCTGGAACCGTCTTGGCCGTCTGTTCTTGTAGTGTGCTGCCGATGTTCGCCGGGATCTATCGGATTGGAGCCGGTCTCGGGCCGGCATCCTGTTTTCTGTATGCCGGACCGGCCATCAATGTTCTGGCCATCTTCCTGACGGCGCGGGTGCTTGGCTTTGAACTGGGAGTTGCCCGCGTGATTGGGGCCATTGTGTTTGGTGTCATTGTTGGTCTGCTGATGGCCATCATCTTTCGCAAAAGCGAGGAGACGCGGACCGAAGCAACGATGGCGATGCCCGATCCTCCGGCATCCAAAAGGCCGCTCTGGCAGAGTGCATCGATGCTGATCACTATGATTGCGTTCTTGGTTTTCAGCGACTGGTTCAATCCGGGCGACAAGCACGTGGAACTGGCCGATGGGACGAAGTTCGAGGCAACGCTGCAATACGAAACATTGGCCGAATACGATCTTCGGCTCAAAGAACCATGGCAAGAGCGGCGTCACCATTCCGAGGAAGTCGTGATGGACCATCGACCGTCCGAAGTGGTCCGGATCGCCAAGGAGGACATCGCATCGATTGAGGATGTGGATACCTGGGTCGTCCGGATCCATCATAACCGCTGGTATCTTGCCGCGGCGATGGGTGTGCTGGTGGTGGTCATGAGCCTCGTATGGCTCGACAAGCCGGACTTCATGGAGTGGATGGGAAACACGTGGACGTTCTCGAAGCTGCTCATTCCACTCCTGTTTGGCGGTGTGTTTATTGTGGGATTTTTGGGCGCGCTGTTGCCGGAGAAGCAAGTGGCGGCATTCGTGGGCGACAACAGTTTCTTGTCCAACTTCATTGCCTCGGTCGTTGGCTGCGCGTTTTACTTCGCCACGCTCACCGAGATTCCAATTCTCGAGGCCTTGATGAAGAACGGCATGTCTTCGGGGCCGGCACTTGCCTTGCTACTCGCTGGACCGGCACTTTCGATTCCCAGCATCCTGGTCATCCGATCCGTGATCGGAAATGCCAAGACAACCGTCTTCGTCGCCCTTGTAGTCATCATGGCGACGATTGCGGGCATGGGTTATGGGATCATGTTCCCTGACAATCCGATAATCCAATCCCCCCATAATACCGACGCCATAACATCATCCATTGCGAAATGAAGTGCTTGCCAAGCCATGCGATAACGTGGGGATCGATTCACTGAAAAGAGGGTCTTTTGTAACCAAGGGTAAATAATCATGAATGATACCGACAAACGGGTACAGATTTTGGGGCCTGGATGTGCCAAGTGCGCCAAGTTGGCGGAGAACGCCAGGAAGGCCGTTGCCGAATTAGGCATATCCGCCCAGGTTGAGAAGATTAGCGATATCAACGTTATCACCGGTTTCGGTGTCATGTTGACACCCGCTCTGGTCATCGACGGCGAAATCAAGGCTGTCGGCAAGGTTCCGTCCACAGAAGAGATCAAGAAGTTACTGACTTAATTGGGCTTGGATCAAAGGAGGATTGGCATGGAACTCAAAAATGCATTGGCAGTCTGCTTGATTTCGCTCTTTTCGGCGACATTGGTCGTCTTGATTGCCCGCTCGCTCGACTCACAGGCGGCCTCGCGGCTTGAGCCGAAGTTGGCCGAGATTGTTGGAGAACTTCGAGTGCTCCGCGGCCAGGGTGGGATCGCATCCGCACTTGGTACTGCGGCCCCATCGGAGGCCATGCGCGATGGATTGGTCGTCTATTATTTCCATGGCAACACACGATGTCCCACCTGCCGCTCGATTGAAGCCCAGGCGAAAGAAACCGTCCAGACGCGGTTTGCTTCGCAATTGGGCGAAGGAAAAATCATCTGGAAAACGGCCAACTATGAACAAGATTCAATCAAACCGTTGGCAATTCAGTTTGAGATTCAAATGCCAGTGGTCGTGCTGGCGAAAATGAAGGATGGCCAGGTCCAGGATTGGAAGCGGCTGGATGAGGTCTGGGGGATCGTGGGCGACAAGACTGCTTTCACGGAATACGTTCAAGACGAAATCGAACAAATGCTCACTCAAAGTGAGTCGTCCGTGCTCGAAACGGCGCGGGGACACGAGCCAGCCGATACAATCCCGACTACTGAAAACGAGGCCATTTGGGACTTACCTGCGATCCCACTTCCCCAGTAAGAATTTTGTTTTGCTCCGATATAACGAGGAGAAATGAATTATGAAACATGTTGTTACTGTTACCATTGGCCTTGCATTCTTCACGCTCTTTGCTCTTGTGCTTTCCCAAAGGGTATCGGCATCCGACACGGCAACTGCGTCGGGAAAGGCCAATATTAAAACACCAACCGATCGCGTGGTTGTCATGTATTTCCACCGCACTCAGCGATGCCCAACCTGCCTGAAGATGGGAAGCTATTCGGAGGAGGCCGTGACGAAGGGTTTTGCCAATGAAGTCAAGGCCGGCACGGTCGAATTCCATTCCATCGATTTTCAGGACGCCAAGAACGCCGCAATGGTGAAAGCCTACAAGATCGGCGGCCCGACGCTTATCGTGCTCAAAGTTGAGAAGAACAAAGCCGTGGCCGGTAAGAACTTGACGGAAATATGGACGAAGGCCCGTGACAAGGACGTGTTTCTCAAGTATGTGCAGGATCACATCGCGGCACTCCAGAAACCTCTTCCGGAAACAGCTCGGAAGCTGGAAACCAACACATCGGCTGCGAGGACGAACTGAACCACAGGCCGTACCAACATACATATTAAGTCGAGGATAAGGAGATAACTCGATGGTTACCTATGCGCTCTATGCCGGGGCGGCCCTCTATCTGGGGTTGCTTACGTCCATCAGCCCCTGCCCGCTGGCGACCAACATCGCGGCCATTTCGTATATTGGTCGAAAAGTTGAAAATCCGCGCTTGGTGATCAACGCCGAAATGCTCTATACGCTTGGCCGATGCCTGCTCTATCTTGGTTTGGCAGGTTTGCTGACGACCTCCGCATTATCCATCCCCGACGTATCCATCCCGCGATCGCGGCGGCTTCGGAGCCATCGTGAACGCCGGCTCGGTGCTATTTGCTTTGCCGAGCAATTCCGAACTGGTCGCCTATGAGCCCAGCAGCCAGGATTACAAGGAGTTAGCACAGATCAAGGTCGCCGATACACCAACTTATGCACATCCGGTAATCGCGGGGAACCGGATCTTCGTGAAAGATCAGGACATGTTGACATTATGGGCGATTGAGTAACGGGCGTTGGCGTCCTCATCCTTGCCAATAATTCTGTCCTCGTGTACTACATGAGTAAAAATTGTGCGAACACCAAGTTCGTGCTCAGTCATTTGGGTTCATGGAGTACCATGCACTTCGAAATATGAAACCGTAGATAATTAGGGACAGCATAACAGAGTCGGGTCTGGAACTGTTGCATTGGATGACAATCCTATTCCTGGACGAATATTTTGTTGCCAGGCAAGGAAGTCCGCACCGTCCACATCCATGTCGCCATCGGCATCGCCAGAATTGTGTATAGCATCATTCAGTAATCCAAAACCGGCGATCCATCTATCGAGATCTTCGCTATCGACGTCCCCGTCTTCATCGAAGTCAGCTGATACCACAGTCACCTTAAAAGCTCCCGTTGCCGTTCCACCATCACCGTCATCGACAATAACAGAGACTGGGTGGAGTCCGCTACTTCTTCTTGGATTCACCTGAATCCAGCACTGCGAACCACCCTTTAGCGCCCACGTTGGCGGCAAGGGTAGCCCGCCATCCCATCAAGTTGATAGCTCCTGGGTGAATGGTTTTTCTGCTAGGAAGCCGTCCAAAACATCGTCGGCATGCCCTGAGTCTTGGATGCGAGACCGGATGGTCCGTCGCAAGCTGGAGTCCACCAACCGGCCTCGGCGGAATACAATCCACCGTTATCCCGCATGAACTCGCCAGGCATGGACGGAGACGATCGTGCTAGCGCGGAAGCATCCTGGATGTGTTGTGAATTGGCGAGTCAAGGCCAGGGCGATGCTGACGATCCCCGTCTTCCTAACACGGCTCATCGCCATGCAGGCGGTCCGGAAGGCCCGCAAGCGGCTGGTCAAACCAGGGATTCATAGCAGAACCGCGACATCGGTCATGCAAAAGGTCCTACGAGGAATGCACCGTCACGTTGTTGGTTCAATATTGGCGGCTTCGTCCATTACTGTATCAGCCGAGACGTCCGCCATTGTGATTTACACGCGGCCTGGCTTCGTTCACTGTGATAGGCCGGCCTTCGTGTTCCATATTATTCAGTCCAGCGATTGCCGATTGCGCCGCAGTGTCATTACTCATTTCGACGAAGCCGAAACCCTTACTACGGCCAGTTTCACGATCTGTGATTACTTTCGCGCCGTGAACAACGCCGTACTTAGCAAACAAAATTTCTAGATCCGAGCTGGAAATATTGTAACCCAGGTTTCCACAATATAATTTTGTGCCCACCATCAATCTCCTATCCAATGATTTGAAGGCTCGATTAATACTTTCCGAGCCAGAGAGAAACGGATTTACATGGCAACCTATCAGGTGGGGCGGAAGAAAGAGTGTTGGGCCAGGAAAAGAAGCCGGCTTTTTTGTTCACAATCAACTGACCAACCTGTCACTAAACAACCAGTTATTTCACAGCTGTTATATGCAATAGATTCACTTCGGGAATTGCATTGAGTAGTTTTTGGAACTTTGAGTAAGGCAACATTGAATTGCGAGGCACCTGAAAACTGCACAGCGATGAATCCTCCTTGATGCATATTGGCAGAGCACTGTGGAACACAAAATAACCCGCTAATTCGGCCAATAACCAATAAGCATTGTTCATGCCATCAACGCAGACTAAATATTCGTAATCCGATAGCGTGACCCAAACTCGGAAAGTCTTCATCGTATTTTTCCGGATTGTGAAGTAGGTGCGCGTTGTGTTCTGCGCGATTTCATTACACACTGCCTTTCACCGGACTTGATTAGAGACCCCGAATTGTTCAGTACGTCAGCAAACCTTAGGTTTATGCAAACAAAGAGAAACAATTCTTGTTTGATGGTGACAGGAAGTACTTTGACGCCTGCGTTCCTTGATTGCGATCTTACATCGCGTCCACAAATCTTGAAGATTACATAATTGGACCTACAATAATTGTATGTATTATAAAAAAAGAATCAAGTTAGACAACTTATGAGATCTTTGGCTGAGGGAAACGTCTTAAGCCCTTTGATAATAACGGCTTGTGTGATATGAGTCTGATCGACTCGATTCCCATGTAAACCTATTTACATGAAATCTTCTGGGCATAGTCGCGATAACCTTCAAAGTTTCTACCCACTAAAATGTGATTCCAGGAACTGTCGATGCTTGGTCCTGTGTCATCGTCGGGCTTGATTGTTCTGGTGAGACAAAGGATCTCATAGGAAAGACCCTTTGCACTTTCCAATATAGCAGATACAATATCTGAAGGTCTGCTTTTTGTATCTATTAAAACGGTGCAAGATGAAGGGCAAGAGATGGAGAATGTCGAAAGGACTTGTGACACGAAACGACTTACTAACAGATCGGCAAGGAAAGACATTTGCCGATGTTGTCAACGATCCAAATCAGCCTTTCGACATCGTGCTAGAGTTCATTGACAACGAGGACTGCCAGCGGCGCATGGAGGAATCAGAACTGCACCATGACCGACCCGCTTTAGCTGGAGTTGTACGTGAACTTGAATCGCTTCCGGCCGTTGATCTGTTCCTCTCAGGCGTGCATGCCAAACATAGCGCACGATTTTGGCAGGCCATTTGCTCAAAGGTTTTGTTTCTCTATTTGGCGGCTCATGAGCGAGAAAAAACCAGTTCCGATTTATGTTGAACAGAACAAAAGGGTTTGTCCTGTCTGTGGTAAGCGATCGTATTCACGCGAAGGCATTCATCCTCAATGTGCGATGATCGAAGCTGATGCACCAAGGATCATGCGTCTTTGTATGGAGCGGAAAGCTTTAGCCAAAGCAAAACACAAAAAACCGATATAGTGGGCAGCATTGGTCAGGTACTAGCTCGTTTGATTACCGACGAACCCTTGCATTAGACTCGGTAATTTAGATCGAGGATTCGGATTCATTGAAAAGGATCGGGCTGACGACCTGTTCTTTCACCATTCAGCGCTGCAAGGTGCGACGATCGATGAACTCCGCGAGGGCCAGGTAGTGGAATACGAACAGGAAATTGGGTTCACACGCCTTCGAGCCGAGCCTACAACTTGCACTGCACCTGACCCGGCAGTCATGTTGGTTTTCGAAAATCGCAACTCCCTGCACCGGCCGGGCAGGTGAGCTTAGGCGTTTAGGCGGGAAGGGAAAGAATCATGGCGAAAAAATTGCGAGCTTGCCCCAAATGCGGATGCCAAGTGTCATCACGTACCAATCGTTGCCCACAGTGCAACAATCCCCTCTCTCACAAGCCAGCCAAGGAAGCTTTTGGATCGTGGAATGGATTGGGATTGCTTGACCTCATTCCCGGAATTCGAAACCTACCCTTTCCAGTCCGTTTTATCTTGATTATAATCGCCTTAACGCTTTTAATGATTTTTATCATTCCACGAATCTTTGATTCTTTCCGATGAACCTGCAAAACTATTCCATGGCAACTCTTCCTTGTTATCCTGTCTGACTCGATCGACCATAAGCTGCAGAAGATCATTGAGTTCTACCAAGCGGAACTTGTAGCCATGACAATTGTACAAGGAGTGTGACGGCTACTTCTGAGCGATGTCCAACCTAGAAGTCAAAAACAAGTCCCTGGACTGCAAACGCCTCAACTAGGCAGGATTGGAGCGGTGATGGTTATCGACGACTGTGTCGTCCATTGCAACCGACGATGAGACAATGTAAATAATAGGAAAAGCGGCTTGTTTGACCGCCGGATGAATTAAACAACGAAAACCATTATTCCACTTACAGGATGGAGAATTGCATGGGTCTTAAAGCCAAAGTTCATGTAACGAACCACAAAACGACCGCAGAGAGTTGGCTGGCCGCCCGCCTGGATATGCTCAAAACCAAGGGTTTGGATGACGCCTCGATTCGAAAGGATAGTTTGATCAAAAAATTTAAGGGCGCTATATACAAGGCCAATCACCAACTCGCCACCATCGCCAATCAGGAAAAACAGAATATGGAACGGGCCCAAACCAAGGCTGAAAAACAGGCGGCTAAAAATAATCCGCCGGAGATGAAGGTGGAACCGACGAAAGCCGAATCCAAAACGAAACCCAAAAAAGAGAAGAAGACCAAAGAGAAAAAGGAAAAAGCCGCTCCCTCCGAGGGATAACGAATCCAACAGCTATTGCCATCGGGAACAATAGCCGTCGTTTTTCATCCTCGGTGCTTGACCTGGTGTAATAGAGATCGTACCTAGAGTCACTTGACTATCGGCCGCTGTTCGTGACAGCGTGTGGAGATCACCTCTAAGAATAACCGATTCAAGAAATTCAAAAGAGGCCTTTTCCCGTCAGCGAAAGATGGACGCAGAAAGATAATCCCTACACCCGCAGATTTTTTTAGTCCGACCCGTGCGGGGAGGACTGCAATCTAAAACGGAAATTGTTTCCGTTTTAGCCGTTGGGACCACGCGTGCGGTGATGACTCTCGATACCTATTCGGCATCATGGCCCTTGAAATCTCAACGGGAAGTCTTTAAAGTTGCTATCGACTCCTCCCTGTCGCCCAGTCATGCAACGGGGAAAACCAAGGGCCTCCACCGGACCTGCGTCCCGCCACAACACCGCTTTGCTCGTTCCTTGGCCCTTGCCGGCCATAATCTTCTCCTGGGCCGATTGGGCGAGCCGTAACTGGCGTTGTTCTTCGAGCCGTTCGGCAATGGCTGGGCAAACAACGGCCGTTTGTCCCGTGCCGCGGATCTCCTTTGCCACAATCTGGGCCAACGCGATGTTGGCTTCCTTCTCATCCTTCCGGATCCCGCCGCTGTGGATCCGATTTGGCAACGACCCAAGCTCGGTGATCCCTGCCTTGGATTAGA
>JAFGFZ010000387.1 GCA_016930815.1 Pirellulales bacterium
ATCCAACACAATTTGTTCCCACTGAAATGTAATTTGGCCGAATTCAATTAACGCCATTGTAAGATACCCACTACCATTGTCGATAACACCTATGTAGCCGGATATAGAGAAGGGATCATACCGGATTATGAGCTCAACATTTCCGACATCCGAAGGAGAATCGACATAAGCTGGCGTTCGAACGTATGCGTCCCCAAAAGCGGCATCATTGACAGTCGCCACAAGCGTTTCTTTAGGATCAGAGTCATTCGTCGGTGTGAGAATAACGGAAATTATTAGCACTTTGGCCAGGCTTTTGGCTGATGGAATATCATACATGAAATGAGCAATCAATTCCAGCATATTATGATGCATTATCCCAATTACTTTGTAGGTATCTTATCGAAGCGGCACTGTTATTTAACTCTTTTTAACCGGAGTTGTCATTTGATGTTCAGGTTGAACGATGAAGCCTTCCAACATGATCATGCTGATAGTTGTTGCAATATCGAAGCAGGTGTACCCTGTGTGCCCCAGTTTGTTTATATTTTGTTTCACCAGGGAGCCCCCAGCATGAACCGCCTTGTTCTTTGTGCAATGTTGCTGCCGTTGATCTACCCCGACTCGAGTGTTGCCGCGTCCATGTTACGTTTGGGAGCCTTTTCCTCGCACGTCGAGAAGTATGGGCTGATTGAATGGATGATCGTACCGCTTCGGCAGTATGACAACCCGTTTGATCCCCAACAGGTGAACTTAAGCCTAATCATCCAAACGCCCCAGGGAAGAACCTTAAAGCTTCCCGCCTTTTTCCTCCAAGAGTATGAACGAAAAACAATAACAAAATCTGGACGTCAGACCGTGTGGATTTATCCCATCGGCGAGCCGGTCTGGAAAGCCCGCTTTACGCCATCCGAAGTTGGTCATTATCGAGTGATTGCCGAATTGCGAGATGCCGAGGGGGTGGCCAGGTCCGAAGCGATCGAGTTTAGCTGCGTGGTATCTTCTCGCCTAGGTTTCGTCCGCGTCAGCCGCCAGGATCCACGGTTCTTCGAGTTTGACGAGGGCCAGCCGTTCTTTCCCATCGGTCAGAACCTCGCTTTTATTGGTGAAAGCCAGTACGTAACCCTGCCGAAGATGGCACATGTCTGCGAGCAACTTGCGGAGAATGGAGCCAATTGGTTGCGCGTCTGGACCTGTTGTCATGATTGGGCCCTGGCTATCGAAGCTCGCAAGAGCGCCTGGGGACGATCCTGGAATTGGTTCCCTCCCATCACACCTCTACCTGGGAAGGAATCTTCTGGGCAAAAATGTCTTCGACTGACTGAAAACAAAGGAGCCGAACTGCCCATTTCGCCCTCCCATCCCGTTGCCTTGCGTCCAGATACGAATTACGTCCTTTCGGGACGAATCAAGACTGAATCGCAGGCTCAGGTCCAGGTGACCTCTGGCCGGCATCGTCTGGAAACTCCGATCAAGTCAGATGCTCATGGGAACTGGCTCGATTTTCATTTAGAGTTCACTACCGGCAGTGACGAATACTGGCTAGGCCAAACTGCCCTGCACCTGGAGGGTCGAGGCATTGCCTGGATTGATGCGATATCGCTGAAAGAGGCCGTAGGAAGTACCGAACTGCTATGGGAAGCAGACGTCAATCGTGAAGAACGTGGTTTCTACAATCCGGTAGACTGTTCAATGCTGGACCAGGTCGTTGCCTTAGCCCAACAGCACGGGATTTACCTCCAACTATGCCTGATTACCCGCGATCTTTACATGGGCTCGTTGAAGGACGATCAAAGCGCCGAATATCAGAGGGCGATCAACGACGCCAAGAACCTGCTGCGTTACGTCATTGCCCGTTGGGGTTATTCTACGGCTATCGTCAGTTGGGAATACTTCAATGAGCAGGATCCCGGATTGCCTACAAACCGCTTCTATAGGGAACTGGGCGAGTATCTCCAGGAGATCGACATATATCATCACTTGCGTTCGACCAGCACGTGGCACCCCTCGCCTCGAGACTGGCGGCATCCGCATTTGGACGTCGCCGACACGCATTTCTACCTGCGGCCAGGCTCGGAACGAAAGTATGCGGACGAAGTTGAGGCAATACTTGGAAATGCCGCAGAATTGAGGCAACACGCATCTGATAAACCCGCCTTGATCGGCGAGTTTGGTCTGGCAAATCCAGAATGGCAGCCAACCAAAGAGATGAAGGAGAGCTCAGAGGTCATTGACTTTCACAATGGACTCTGGGCTTCGGCCCTGTCAGGCACTTCCGGGACGGCCATGTTCTGGTGGTGGGATCGGTTGGATCAGAGGAATCACTACCGCCACTACCGTCCCTTGGCGGACTTCGTTGCCGGCATTCCCTGGACCGCCGCCGGCCTTCAGACGGCGCGTGTGCGGGTACTCCATCCTCGAATACACGTTCACGGGCTGGCAGGCCGAGAGCAGGCCTACCTATGGCTGTTCGATCCCCAGGCCAGCTTCGAGAGCGTGGTGATCCGCGGTGTGAATCCGCAATTATTGCCGGAAATTCAGCTCGAACTCATGGGGCTATCGGATGGTAATTATCGCGTCCAATGGTGGGACACGCAGACCGGTAAGGTTGTCAAGCAAGATCGTACCACGGTCACGGACCAGCTGCTGCGCCTGACTGTTCCCTCCTTCGCTCGTGATCTTGCCGCCAAGATTCTGCAGGCTGTAAACTAGTCGGAGTCTGACGGCCACCAACACGCGTCTCATGAGGGTGGTTTAATGGGACTCCCATGAAACGCACGGAGTTACAATACGATCGCACGTAGGCGGAATAGCATGGCCGCTATCCCCAGCATCAGCATGAACAATAAAGTCGCCTCCGGCACTGCGGTTGAGACAGGAGTCATCGGGCGAAGTATTGTCCCAAAGTTTGCTTGCCAATCGGCCAGATCCGCACTACTCAATGGATTGGATCATTCACCCCGTTGCCACGCGAGAAGATCATTCCCGTCGACATCGCCGTCACGATCGTAATCGCCTGGCTGAATGGGCACACCACCTGTCCCGAAAGTTGCCTGCCAGGAAGCCAGGTCCGAACTACTCAAAGGATTAGGTGATTCGCCACGTTGCCATATGAGAAAATCATTTCCATCCACGTCGCCGTCGGTGTCGAAATCGGGGTCAATGCTTAAAACGTCGATGTCGAAGATGTAGGCTGAACCAGAGGCGCTGCCCCGATCATCATCCGCGCTCCTTGTCTACAAAACCTCATCATTTCCGGGAGTTTTGATAGGTTTAGGTTACGTAGACACCACTAATCTCTATGGGATTATGGTTGTTCGCGGTTTTGGGTTGGTGTTCCTACTTCGACCAGCCGGAGGATAACAGGAAATTGGCTGTGTTCCCTATTCTTCTGCCGATCGGCCCCCATTTGGAGTCTTTGAGTGCTGCGCTTCGCTATCCAGCGATCCCACCGTTAATCGACGAACCCCATGCACCCAAGGCTCATAGTTCGTCCCCCAAGAAACCTTCACCACATAGCGCGGCTTCTCTTCTGGCGGCTCTACTCTGGAGGGATCGCTGTGCCGGAATACCTCCAAAACCTTACCGTGAGGCCGTGGCACGAAGATCTGGCTCGGTAAGATATTCTCTATCCAGCCTTGGAGGCGCGGCATAGCGAGCGGAGCGCCGTCTGGAATGCTGCGTTCCTGATACGAAAGCCTTACCACACCACGGGTGATGACATGCGTCTTGGTGTTTGGGTATCGGTTGCGCAGGTGAAAAGCATCTCGCCCTGCGTCTACGACAAAAAGCCGCGTCTTTGGCTTCCGATCGCGACAGGCTTGCCGCCAAGCTTCGCCATCATATTCCAATACCAGAAAGACCAGCACTGATGACATCGATGAATAATGCTCTTTCGCGTTTGCACTGCGAATCGGCACCGTGCAATCATAACCGAGTTCTGCCAATTTCGTTGCGTCCAACCAAGCGGGCGGTCCCTGGTCCTCAAGAGTATCTGACAGAACATCCCACCTCAGTTCCAGGAGCGTCACGGTACTTTCCCAAGGCACATGAACCAGATGAAGTTCACGCTCGGTTAATTCCATCGCGCCGCCGCTCGGATCGCTGCGGTTGCGCCAGGCAGCGATGAGAGTCCACACATTGGTCGCTAAAACTACAGCCACCGCGGTTAAGATCAGCCCGCGTCTCATGGCGTCACCCTTTCAGAGAGGCGAGTTCGGAGGCGCCGGAAGATTATGAGTAGTCCGATAGCAATCAGGCCAATCAGGAAGAAAAACATATACTTGGGCATCCATTGCCACCACCAGGAGTGAAGTCGCACATAGAGATAAACGACGAATGATAGTGCCCCTAGA
>JAFGFZ010000388.1 GCA_016930815.1 Pirellulales bacterium
CAGTTGCCCAAAGCGGGCTTCCTGGACACGGATGTTATTGGTGAGCCGCCCATAATTGAGGATGTTCCATCGGAAGGAGGGGGCGATATTTCCGGCAACTGAGTCGATGTCGAACAGGTCCTGGAACTGCGTTGCATCGAGGTAGATATTCCCATCGATGGAAAAGTGGGGATACAACTCGGAGGTGGCGATACCGATCATGGCACTTTGGGCGGCCACCTCCCGCTCCGCACGGCGGATATCCGGGCGGCGACGAAGGAGTTCCGCCGGAATGCCAACGGCTACCTGGGGTGGAGCACTTGGGATGCCGCTATGGCCGGCCAAAATCTCATCCAGACTTTGGGGCGGGATCCCTAAAAGAATGCAGAGTCGATTGACGGCCTGCCGGCGTGCCGACTCGAGCGGTCGAATGCTGGCCTCGGTTTGTGCCAGGTTGGATTGGCCTTGGGTCACGTCCAGAAGCGAGGCAACTTCCTCACGGAGGCGATCTTTGGCAATCCCTAAGCTGCCCTGCTGGGTTTTGATGTTTTGCTGGGCATAAGCCAGCCGCTCTTCGGCAATCCGGACATCCGTGTAGCTTTGGGCGACATCGGAGATTAGAAGCACTAAGACATCGTCATAATCTTCGATGGAGGCATCCAAATTGGCATCGGCCGCCTCAATGGCCCGCCGAAATCGCCCCCAGAAATCGAGTTCCCAGGCGAGGCTGGCTCCGAGAGTCCATTCACTGAGGAATCGCCTGGGCATGAAGGCTCCCGCAATCGCTTTCTTACTGATCCCAGTGCGGGTATAGTCGCCAAATGCCTGCTGCGCCTGCGGGAAGAGTTCGCCCGCGGCAATCGCCCGCTGGGCACGCGCTTCAAGGATCCTAAGTCCCGCGACTTGAACCGTCAGGTTTTGCTCATAGGCCACAGCAATCAAGGTATCCAGGACAGGATCATCGAAAGTCCGCCACCAGGCCACATCCTGGATCTGTTCGGTATTGAGGTTCGGATCCGCTGCATCGATCCATTGATCCGCGACCTCCGCCGCGGGACGGCAATAGTTTGGACCGACTTTAAGGCCATTGGCAAAATATTCACCTATGCCCGTACAGCCTGTGGATAACACCAGGAAAAGAGGTGCGAGGAGAATCCAGGACCGGTAGCAATCATATGTGCCTGCGACTCCAGGCAAACAAGGCAAGCTTTTCCATGTTGTCCCACGACGGATTGCCATGACGTACTCTCCACGACATTCGATAGAATCTGCACTGTTGTTATCATCGCCGTGGTGCAGCCGATACACGCAGAGTTATTCGTCCAGCCTGGAAGGTTTGCGCAATCGCATTAGACTGACACTTCAGGTGACTTTCAATTTTCGTTCTCTGGCGAAATAGGTGCAGACGAGAACAAAGAACAATGGGATGAAGATCAGGTCGATGAACGTGGCCGAGAGCAGACCTCCGGTCACGGCAGTCCCGATGGCATTCATCGCTCCGGCGCCGGCGCCGGTGGCGATGGCCAGCGGCAGCGTGCCGAAGAAGAAGGCCAACGAGGTCATGATGACAGGACGGAATCGGATCCTCACCGCGGCGAGGGTGGCCTCGATCAATCCTTCTCCATGCCGCCGCTGTTCCTTGATGAACTGGATAATGAGGATCGCGTTCTTCGTCGAAAGCCCGAGTGTCGTCAGGAATCCGATTTGGAAATAGACATCATTGGACAATCCTCGCAGCGATGTGGCCGCTAGGGCTCCGAATACACCCAGAGGCAGCATCAAGAGGTTGACGAAAGGAATCGTCCAGCTTTCATACAGAGCGGCCACGCAAAGGAAGATGACCAACACGGAGAAGGCATACAGGATCGGTGCCTGGGCCGTCGCCATCCGCTCCTGGTAGGAAAGCCCGGTCACGTCGTAGCCGATCCCCGATTCCAGTTTCGTAACGATTTCCGCCATGGCTTCCATCGCCTCGCCGGAACTCTTGCCCGGTGCCGGCTCACCCCAGATGTTCAGTGCTGGAAATCCGTTGTAGCGTTCAAGGCGTGGAGAATTGGAGGTCCAGCGGCTTGTAGCGAACGAGGCATAGGGAACCATTTTCTCGGCATGATTGCGGACGTAGATTCTTTCCAGATCCTCAGGGAGCATGCGATAGGGCGCGTCCGCCTGAACAAAAACCCGTTTGACTCGGCCACCTTGGATGAAGTTATTGACGTAGGCGCTGCCGAATGTGGCAGAGAGAGTCGAATGAATCCTATCCAGTGGAACGCCCTGCGCTCCTGCCGCGTCCCAGTTCACATCGATGCGGAATTCTGGCACATCATCCAGTCCGTTGGCCCGAACGTTGACCAACCGCGGATCTTTCGAGGCCAGATCCAGGAACTGGTTGCGGGCCGCCATCAAGGCATCGTGTCCCAGGCCACCCCGGTCAAGCAACTCGAAATCCACGCCGCGAGCGCTGCCCAACTCGGGAATGGCCGGTGGCGGGAACGCGAAGATCATGGCATTGCGAAGGGGAGCAAACGCCATCATGGCCCGTCCGGTGACAGCCTTGGCCTTCAGATCCGGCCGATCGCGCATATCCCAGTCCTTCAGCTTGACAAAGACCATGGCATTGTTCTGTGATCTTCCGGAAAAGCCGATGCCGGAGATCGTCATGCAGGAGGCGACCGCCTCTTTTTCATTTTCTCGAAAATGATGCGCGACCTGATCCGCTGTCGCCTGAGTCTGTTCGAGGGTGGCACCCGTCGGCATCAGAATCTGGCACATCAGCATCCCTTGATCCTCATCCGGAAGATAGGCGCTGGGGAGCCGCAGGAACAACAAACCGACCGCTGCGACGAGGAGAACGTAGACAAAAAGGTAACGCAGCTTCTTGGCCAGAGAATGCTTGACGATTTTCAAGTAAAAATCACGGATCCAGAAAAAACCGCGGTCGAACCGCTTGAAAAACGGCCTCAGAAAAAAAATCGCGTTTTCGGCCGGCTCGTGCCCCTTGGCGACGGGCCGGAGGAAAAACGCGCAGAGTACTGGCGTTAAAATCAGGGCCACCACCACCGATAGGAGCATCGAAGAAATGATCGTGATCGAAAACTGGCGGTAGATGATGCCGGTCGAACCAGGAAAGAAGATCATCGGACCAAAGACGGCGGCTAAAACCAGGCCGATACCAATCAGGGCGCTCGTGATCTGGTCCATCGACTTGGCCGTGGCCTCGCGGGGCGAAAGCCCTTCCTCGCTCATAATGCGTTCGACGTTTTCGACCACCACAATCGCGTCGTCAACCAAGAGGCCGATGGCCAACACCATGGCAAACATCGTCAGCATGTTGATGGAATACCCAAACAGCCCGATCACGGCGAATGTACCCAGAAGAACCACGGGCACGGCAATGGTGGGAATCAATGTGGCGCGGATGTTCCCCATGAAAAGATACATGACCAGAAAAACCAACACGACCGCCTCAATCAGGGTCTTCACCACTTCATCAATCGCCACCTCGATGAACGGAGTTGTGTCATAGGGATACACGACCTTCATTCCTGATGGGAAGTAACGGCTCATCTCTTCCATTTTTTCCTTGACCGCCTCGGCGGTGTCCAGGGCGTTGGCGCCGGGTGCCTGGCGGATCGCGAGGCCGGCCGAAGGTTTGCCGTTATAAAAGGCCTCGATGTCGTAAGACTCGGTTCCCAACTCAGTCCTCCCTACATCTTTGATCCGCACCACCGAACCGTCTGGGTTCGTGCGGACCGGGATGGCAGCGAACTCGTCGGGAGTCTCAAGCAGGTTCTGCACCACGATGGAGGCATTCAGACGCTGCCCTTGGACGGCCGGCGTCCCTCCGAACTGGCCGGCGGAGACTTCCACATTGTAGGTCTGCAATGCCAGAATCACATCCTCGATCGTCATTTGATACTCAGTCAGCTTGTCGGGATCGAGCCAGACCCGCATCGCATACTGCGAACCGAATGGGCTGACTTCGCCGACCCCGGGAACCCGCGCCAAGACTTTTTCCAGGTTCGATACGGCATAATCCCTCAGGTCGTTCCCATCCATGCTGCCATCTTCCGATACGAGTCCGATGATGATCAGGAAGTTCCGCGTGGACTTGTTGACCGACAAACCGGTCCGCTGGACCACTTCGGGTAGACTCGTCATCGCCAACTGAAGCTTGTTCTGTACCTTGGCCCAAGCCAGGTCGGGATCGGTTCCCGGCTTGAAGGTCAATTCGATGCGGGAACCGCCAGCTGAATCGCTCGTTCCCGACAGATACAGCATGTCGTCAAACCCCGTCATCTTCTGTTCGATGATCTGCGTCACACTGTTTTCCACCGTCTCGGCCGAGGCCCCTGGATAAGAACAGCCGATGGAAATCGAAGGAGGAGCGATTAAGGGATATTGGGAGATGGGCAGGTTATAGATGGCCAATCCTCCCAGCACCATCATCATGATAGCGATGACCCAAGCGAAAACCGGACGATCAAGGAAGAATCTCGAAAGCACGACGTCACTCCAAATGATTGATGTCTAAATTCAGGGGACCCTGCACGGATGCATTCAGGTGGCCGCCTTGGCCATACTGACCGGTTTCGCCACCTGGCTTCGATTGGCTTCAAACGGGACAACCCGCACGGTTGCTCCAGGGCGGGCTTTCTGAAGGCCCTCGACAATCACGCGTTCCCCTGGGGCAAGACCCGAAGAGATGAGCCATTGGTCGCCAATGGCGCGGTCGGTTGTGAGCCCGCGCTGCTGAACTTTTCCTTCGGTATCCACGAGCAGGGCGGTAGGATTTCCTTTTGGATCGCGTGATACGGCCTGTTGGGGAATGAGAATTGCCTGTTCGTTGACACCTTCCTCAATAATCGCCCGGACAAACATGCCGGGCAGCAGAATCCCTTCGGGATTGGGAACGACAATTCGCAGGATGACGGAACCGGTCGTCGGATCGACCGTCACATCTCGAAACTTCAGCGATCCGGCTAGAGGGTACTCGGTATTGTCTTGCAAGAGGATCTTGACCTGGTCGGTTCCGTTCTCCTTGAGGGATCCGTTTGCCAGACTGCGTCTCAATCGATTGAGTTCCTTCGTGGATTGAGGCACATCCACATAGATGGGATCGAATTGTTGAATCGTGGCCAGCTCGATCGGTTGATAGGCCGTGACGATTGCACCGACGGTCACATTGGATCGGCCGACACGGCCAGAAATCGGGGCGGTGATCTTGGTATATCCCAGATTGATCCGGGCCGTTTCCACGGCCGCTTCCGCCTGTTTGATGGCGGCCTCGGCGGCCCCGACTGCCTCCCGGTCGCTCTCCACCTGCGCCTTGGCAACCTCCAGCGCGGCTTCGGCCACGTCGACATCGGTCGCCTGTTGATCCCGTTGCATCACCGAAGTCGCCTTTGTCTTCAGCAAGTTTTCGTAGCGACTGAGATTCGTTTTGGCGAGTTTCAAAATCGATTCATTCCGCGCGACAGTCGCTAGGCTCGCACCCAGCGCGGCCCGTGCCTGGTCGGCAGCCTTCTGGGCCGCGAGCAGATTCGCCGTGGCATTGTCCAAGGCTGCTTGATAGGGAGCGGGGTCAATCTGGTAGAGAACTTGTCCGGCCTTGACCTGGGATCCCTCTGTGAAAAGCCGATCTTCGATGAGACCATTGACCTGGGGCCGGATCTCGGCAACAAGGAAGCCGGCGGTCCGGCCAGGCAACTCCGAAGTTAACAGCACCCGCTCAGGTTCGACCGTCACGACGGCAACCTCCGGGATAGGACGTGGCGGAGGTGCCTGCTGCCGGTTGCATCCCGAAACAGCAAGAACGACAACCAGAAGGATGGCAACTAGCGGTTTCAATCGATGCCAATTCATTGATATGCTCCAATGTTCCAGACCGGCTGACCGAAAGAAAATGCCTTGCCAGTCGAAAGGGCCAATGTCTCCGGAGTCAATCGAATCGCCCCTTTTCCGAAGCAATCCCATTCAACAATGTGCCCAAAATCAAGTGGTGAATTTTCTCCCGCTGAGCTTCGCCGCCGAGATCGGGCTGGCTTTGGAGAACCCCCTTGCAGAGGCCAAGGTACATGTTGGCAAGCATGAGCGGATCACCCGGAACAAAAATGCCTTCCGAAATGCCCTGACGGAAGATTGCAGCTAGCCGCCGACTGGCCGCCTCGAACGTGCGCCGTTCCGATGACTGCAGAAGACCATGCGCGACGTCATCTTCAAAGAGGAGCTTGTGGACCTGCGCATGCTTGGCAACGTGTTCTAACAAGATCTGAAGATGCTTTCTGAGCTTCTCGATTGCCGGTTGCTCTTTCGCCACCATCTCTTCCAAATGCTGGAAAATGGGATCGATCAACTTCTCAAAGACAAACTCCAAAAGATCCCGTTTGCTGTGGAAGTACCGGTACAAACTCCCCTTCGCGACGCCCGCCTCCGCTGCCACCAAATCCATCGTCATCCCTTCCATGCCACGCTTATTGAGAACGGCGACGGTTGCCTCGAAAAGCGTCTCCTTCATCAAGTCCTGGATGGCTCGTTTGCGTATCGCAGCGAATTTAGGCACACATACCTCCTCCCTTTTAGGACGAATAAGTGGATTGTACCGACCGGCCAGTCATTTATCAATACATGATGTCTAATGAAAGTGACTCATTCGTACTCTACGTCACAATACCGGAGAAAATAGGGCATTTATGACAGCTTGGCCGAAGGCCAAAATGACCATAGCCTAGGGCAACGCCCTCGTTGTTGTACACAAGTCGAGATTCAGGATACGAGCCAACCATCCAAGCCCTTGTCCCCGAAATGAGC
>JAFGFZ010000389.1 GCA_016930815.1 Pirellulales bacterium
CCCGCCGCAATGAAAAATCATCATGCGTACCGGGGTGGATTGCTCGAACATACCCTCAACCTGCTGGAACTCGTCCTCCTTGTCACACCTCGATACCCTGAATTGAACAAGGATAAGCTTCTTGTGGGTGCGTTCTTGCATGATATCGCGAAGGTTGATGAATTGTCGTATGAACGGGATATCGCTTACACCGATTCAGGCCAGTTGCTTGGGCATATGGTTCTGGCCATCACGTTGATCGACGCGAAAATTCGTGACACCGAGCGGCTCAGCGGAGAACCGTTTCCCGAATTTCTCGCAGTGGAAATCAAGCACCTGATTGTCAGCCATCATGGGCAGCTTGAATTCGGGAGTCCGAAACTTCCCATGACCGTGGAGGCAATTGCCTTGCACCTGCTTGACAATCTGGATGCGAAAATCCACGGTTTCTCGCACCTGATCCATACCGATGCGAATATTGATAGTCACTGGACCCAATTTCACACGCACATCGGTCGGAAACTGTACAAAGGGGAGGGGCAAGAGGGGGGTTAGGAAAACTCAGAATTTCTCATGCCTGACGATCTTTACCAAGCGATTCTGGATCATGTGAATGGGCCGCACTATCGGGCGGTCAAACCCAGAGTCCTTGCCAAGAAACTGGACGTGCCAATCGACGATCTGGCCGCATTTCGGCAGCTTATTAAGCGGATGGTTCGCGAAGGGCAACTTGCTTTTGGCGAGAAGCATCTGATTTTTCCCGTGATGCCAGCCCATCCAGCCGCGAAAACGAAGGGCTTGTCCCGGAATACCTCTCTCCCGCGTCCTCTCTCCGGAAGCGGGGCAAAGGGAGCCGATTCGAGGATAGGCTCGAAGGTTCCACACGGCAGGCATATCACCGGGATCTTTCGGCGGGCAAAGGGTGGATTTGGTTTTGTTCGATCCCAGCAAACGCCGCAATCAGCGGGCTCGGATCTGGATGTTTATATTCCCGAAAAGAATGCCGGCGATGCGGCCAATGGCGATCTGGTGCGAGTGCGACTTACTGGGAAACGAGGTCGCATGGGGCGAACCGAAGGCCGTATCGTCGATGTGATCGAACGCCAAACAAGCCGTTTTGTTGGGACCTATTTCGAACAGGCCGGATTGGGACTCGTTCGTGTGGATGGGAATATCTTTTCCAATCCGATCTACGTCGGAGATCCCGGGGCCCGAGGGGCCCAGCCGGATGATAAGGTCGTCTTGGATATCGTCCGTTTCCCTTCCCACGTCCGCGATGGAGAAGGCGTCCTTGTTCAGATCCTTGGCCAACGCGGACAGCCAGGGATTGATACGCTGAGCATTATCCATGAATTCGGCTTACCAGGCGAGTTTGCCGAAGAAACCCTCACCGACGCCCGCTCCCAGGCCGCTCTGTATGTTCGCGACATGGAGAAGGAAGGCGATGTCTCGGATGATCAGATCCGGTTCCTTGCATCCAAGGAGACCAAACGCCGTGATTTGACCGACCGCACGGTCATCACGATCGATCCGGTCGATGCCCGGGACTTCGATGATGCCATCTCGCTTGAACTTGTTGAAAACGATCATTGGCGGCTCGGAGTCCATATTGCGGATGTATCCCACTTCGTGCAATCGAATTCACCACTGGACCGTGAAGCACAGCAACGGGGCACGAGTATCTACCTGCCCGACCGGGTCATCCCGATGTTGCCCGAAATCATTTCAAACAACCTGGCAAGTCTCCAGCCGGATCAAATCCGGCTCGCTATCACGGCTGAAATCGAATTCACACCGGATGGTGCACGAGTCGCCACCGAGACGTTCCAGTCTGCGATTAAGAGTTGCCGGCGATTTACCTATGAAGAGGTGGATACATTTCTTGCCAAACCGAAGGCTTGGACCAAAAAACTAGCGCCGGACGTCCACCGTTTGCTCGGCCAGATGCACGCGTTTGCGATGATGCTTCGCCAGCGCCGGATGCGCCGCGGAGCACTCGAACTGGATATGCCGGAGGTCAAAATCGATTTGGACTCGGAGAGCCGAGTAACGGGGGCCCATGTTGAGAAACATACCGAGAGCCACCAGATCATCGAAGAGTTCATGCTAGTGGCAAATGAGGCAGTTGCCGAAATGCTCCACGATCGGGGCCTGCTCTTCCTGCGCCGCGTTCATATGGCTCCCGATCCGCGGAAGTTGGCCGCGCTGACCGATTTTGTCCGGGAACTGGGCTTGAAGACGGAGAGTCTCCAAAATCGTTTCGCGCTACAAAAACTGCTCCACGAAATCTTAGGGGATCCCCGGGAACGGGCTGTCCATTACGCCGCGTTGCGTTCCATGCAACGGGCTGTCTACAGTCCGGAAGAGGAGGGGCACTACGCGTTGGCAAGCCCATGTTACTGCCATTTCACATCACCAATTCGCCGGTATCCCGACCTGACCGTCCACCGGCTCATCACCGCCATGATTCATGGTGAGCCGGTTCACCAGGATCTGGAGGCGTTGCTGATCCTGGGAGATCACTGCAGCGAACGGGAACAGCGGGCAACGAACGCCGAGCGGGAACTGGTTCAAGTCAAACTATTGCATTATTTGGAAGATCGGCTCGGTCAACCATTGGATGGAGTCGTCACCGGTGTTGAGAACTATGGCTTGTATGTTGCCGGGATTGATCTGCCGGCCGAAGGGCTGGTTCATATCGCGTCTCTGATCGATGATTATTACCGATACGACCGCGCATCTCGCACGCTAACGGGTTCCCGATCCAGGAATGTGTACCGGTTGGGCGATTCCGTGCGAGTGGAAGTTGCTTCAGTCGATATAGAGCGCCGGGAACTGAGTTTTCGTCTTGTTGGCCATCGTTCCAGGGTTGGAAAAGGCCCTGGTAAACGAGGATCGAAAAAGGAAGCTCCCAAGAAAAAAAACCGCCGCCGAGTGGCCCATCAACATAGCCGAAAGCCAGGGAAGGGCCGGGGGCCAGGTCAAAATTGAAA
>JAFGFZ010000390.1 GCA_016930815.1 Pirellulales bacterium
GCTGGAGAATGAGGTAAAGCAGCCTGACCGGGTTCGCCTTCAAACTGACTACTTTTGGCGAAAATGGGCCCCAAAACTGGGTCCTACGCTAACGGTCTTGGTTATCACCTTGCGGAGCTACTGCTACTATAACAAGCTTACCAAAGAGAGGCGGGATTGGTGCTATCCTGAGCAGAAGACGCTTGCTGACAACATCGGAGTGTCTGTGGATACCGTACAGCGGGAGCTCAAGAAGCCGATTGCCCGACAATTTGTCACCCGAGAGCCCCGGTATCGTTACGATCAAAGGTTAAAACGGCCCGTGCGGACTGCAGATACCTACCATATCGCTATGGATGATCCACTCACGGCCGAAGACCTGCAGGAAGTTGCCAATATGGCTAAGAATCGCCTTGAAAGTGGCGAGGCCGACAGTAAGCCGCAAAATGCGGCCCACCCGGACAAACCTGTGGATAAGTCACCCGGTAAACCGCAATCTGCGGTTCACATAGCTACCGCAGATCGCAGTAGCCGAACTAGTACTTGGAAGAATGACTTAAGAACGTTATCAAAAGATATCCACAGGCCACTATCTGGAGAACAAGAAGCACTTGTAGAGGAGATTTTATCGGTCTGTGGGGATGAACATTCGAGGAGATTCTACGAAACTGTGGTACGTAGCACTGACCGGTCACGAATCTGGTCAGCCCTCAGCCAGGTAAAGGAAGCAGCTGCCACCGGAAACCTGAAGAAAAGCAAGGGGGCTTTCTTCACGGCTATCGTCAAGGCTCAGGCAAGTGAAAGAATCGCAGCGATGTAATCGTATTCGCTGGTCCTAACCGGAAACAATATGTGCGCCTCTTGGAACTTATTCCTATCCCAACTGCCGTCGTCATACCGTGTGTGCAAATCGTCAAATGCCGTTGCTGATACTATGAATGAGTCCAGCGAGATGTCCTTCTGTCCTGATCGCTTACATATCGCGGTTGTCAACTCCGGCAATGATTCGTGCAACCTTGCTTTGTCGTCGTGCTGGTACGCTTCGGCGTGCAACATACCATGCGGCTCAATAAACACGATCCGCTGCGTCTTCTTCTGCTTGATCCAGAGAATGAAGTCGGGATAGAATCCTCGTTTCTCGAAAAAGCCGATTCCTTTACCGCGACTTAGATTTCTCAACAGGAATACTTCGACGTCAGCCAGCGATTTGTCTTTTTCCGAAAGACAATACGCTCTCAAATCTTCCACAAACTTACGTTCGCTGTCTTTGAGACCGGGCGGTTCACTCTTCACTTTCTCACCGCGCTCAATCAAAAGAGGCTGATATAAGTGACGGTCAAAATGCACTGTAGGTAGATCACTCAGATCCTGCTTGTAGATTTTGTCGCCTTCATCGATAAGCTTCTGAATTGCCTCGATCAGTTGAGCTTCGTTTCTTGCAACCTTGACGGTATAGTTTTGGAAGTTCGCGTCATCCCGGTCGAGTGACCTATACACCATGTTTTCAGAGTCCCATCGTTCCTGTTGAACACGGTAGTATTGGTCGGTGTACTTGCGTGCAATAGTCAGCACGGCCTCATTCAGTAAGGCAGAACCAGCGAACGATTCCGGCTTTACGACATTGTCATCGGCGACGAGACTATACAGCCGATTCGGCTCCGCTGTCGTAACAATTTCCCGCACAGTTTCTGGGCGAATCGCAAGGTTTCGCATTCCCTTGCGCTCTTTGTATTCCAGCAATTCGAGATAGATATTTTCCCAATCCACAAGCCCGAAACTCTGCGCAGGGATAACTGACTCGCGCCCGGCTTTGACTTTGGTCGCTTTGAATCCATCGCTGCCACTCTCGAACGACTGGACTTTCAGAGACATATCGACCCGGACCCGGATTTTGGGATCTATTTCGAGCAGAACTTGTGTTTCGTCGGCAAACGATCTATTGTCCGGTACGCGCGGCACTACCAGACCTCGTTTCAGGAAATCATCATTTGCGCGAATCTGCAGCGGTAATTCAACGTCGCCTTGTGTTTCGACACCTTCTTTTTCCAGGTACTCGCGGAACTGAGACATATAATTCGCCCGGACCGCAAAGATATTGAGCGTTTCCAGCAGGTTGACATTGGCCGGATGCTTGCCGTCCAGTGCCGAGCTTCGTTTCAAACTCAGGTCCTTACCGCGAAGTCGTACTCCGCGACCGAACAACTGAATGATCTCGGAGCCTTCCTTGCGGCCGATATTGAGCAGTCCCATGTTCGATACACGCCAGGAATTCCACCCCTCCATAAACTTCTTGGCACCAATGAGAATGTCGATACTCGTGTCAGGGTCGTTTATGCCGTCGAACAGTGAATCTGTGATGGCATCCTCTTCGACGGTTATACCGGCATCATCAGCTTCCACCAGCTTTTTGAAAGTACTTGTGTCGCCAATATAGATGAGGCCGAAGTAGTCTTCAGCGCCGCTTGCTTTGAGGCCCAATTCACCAGTACTGCCTCTCAAATCGCACAGATGTAAGCCGCCGCCGGTGGGGGAATGAAGCACCTTTGCAAGGATATCACGATAGATCGTGTCAGCATCAATCTTAGCGTCCTTCAGGTATCGGAATTTCTGTGCGAATATGTCCTGTCCGTCGGGATCTACCAGCCCGGTCTTGCCGTCGAGCAGTTTGCTAATGGCCTTCGGAGCCCAACTGCGCTTATTCTCCAGAAGATGGTGGAGAAACCGCACAACTGTTAGAACATCGCTCCGCTTTTCCTTATCTTCTGTATAGACTGCGTTTACACTGCTACCGACAAATACCCAAAGAGGCTTCTCAAGATTGTAAGGACGTAGATCATCAGCATTATCCTGGAATACTCGCAACTGCTCGTAGAATGAGAGCAGATTGCCAAGAAGCAGGGTCTCGGTCTTGTCCTCAGTCGTCTCTTCCTTGAGATTGAGAATACGGAAGTCTTTGCCGTAGCCGTCGCCGTGAAAGTACCGATAGGAGTAGTCAAAAACGATTGCCTTACCATACTCTTCTGTCAGGGCGTCATTGCGAGCGGCAGTGAGAGCCTGCCCGAAAGTGGCGCTGTATTCGAATGTGAATCCGGTCTGGCCAAGAGCATCCCGGAATTTTCGCCAGGCCTCGCCGCCGGAACCCTTGTGGCCTTCGTCCACAAGAATCAGGTTGTTTCCTTCAAAGGCTTCAACTGGTACACTTAGACCACCGCCGCGCTTCTGCTCGACCAGCTTTGTTATCTCGATAACCCGAACTGCGTCCTTCTCAACCAATCCAAGACCGCTCTCATTCAAATCGAATCGACGGCACGGTATGTTCGACGCGGTCATTTCTTCAATGTGTTGCTCGCTAAGGCCCTCATTCGGGGTGATCAGGAGAATGTTATCCAGCGGCTGATTGTTGTAGTGGAGAAACTGACGGTAGTTGATGTGCATAATGAGTGTCTTGCCGCTACCGGTTGCCATCCAGAAAGCCAGCTTCTTGAGGTCCGATTCGGTGAAATTTGCATCACTTGGATCACCGGGGCCCTTCGCCGCATTTCGCTCATTAACGAAAGTATTAAGTGCCTGTAAAAGCCGACCGCGTCGATTGAAGTAGGAGTCCAGGAATATCTCGGCGTAGAGTACCGCCAGATACTGAAAATAGCGCAGAGTAATCGGCTCGGGCCGACGGGCATTCATGGCGGTAAGATGATCCCGGATATTGTCATCATAACGGGCCAACTGGACCGGGTTAAGTAAAACCTTGTCACCACGGGCGATCAGTCTATGGTAGATGAAACTGCGACCGGATGCATCAAACCCCTCACCAGCTTCACGCATATCGGCCAGCAGATCGCGATTGTTGTCAAAGCCGAACAGGCTGTTAAGCCATGCCAGCAGCACCAGCCGTCGCTCAAGCTTGACATATTCCGGACTGCCATTTCTTGCCGGTGCCATGACTTACGCCTCCACCGGTGCAAACATCCGCGCCTTGAATATCGGCTCAAGCGCTTTGGCATTGGGTATGAAGGAGTCACCGTTGACAAACACCTCATCGGCCCCCTCGGTTAGTTTCTCCTTAGCTACGAACTTCTTGTCGCGTTCAAGGTCGGCCTTTTTCCAGCCTTCAGTTTCACGCCAGATAATCACGACTTGGCGGTGGTCAATCCTGCCCCGATATACCAGGTACTTGCGGTCCTCGTCGTAATACACCTTGCGCGTCTGCACGTGCAGGCCCAGAAGGTAGTTGAACGTCTCGGGAATATCGACAGCTTTTTCGTGCGTCTGCCCGTCCTGATAAATGTTCAGCTTATAGCTGAACGGCTTCGTGAGTTTCTCCACGCTTAGCAGGGTCTCGCTGTGCTTAGTTTCCCACTTGAGCATGTATTTCAGGAGATAGTCCTCGAATTTCATCGCCTCCTGACCGGACGCGTCATCGAATTGAATATTGTTCAGCGAATCTTCATAGCTTTCCAAGCGGAAATATTTGATGATTCTAGGGCTTCTCTCAGCCTCTTCTGGCGTCACCATACGCTTAGGTGTTCCGTCTTTCCATTCAGGAGCAAATGTTGCCTTCTTGGTGCGCTTCATAATTACGCTGTCGAAATACTCCTCTACGTCGACCAATACAAAGCCGTGCGCACTTCCCTTTGATCTATTCATGCTTATCACGGCATGGGCGGTTGTGCCTGAGCCCGCGAAAAAGTCTAATGCTATCTCACGCCCATCTGTAAGACCCGTAGCACGAATACAGTCTTCAACCAGTCTTCGCGACTTAGCGAAATCGAAAAGCTTTTCGCCAAAAAGGTCCTTTAGTTCTGCTGCACCGTAATTGGCGGATGCATATTCCTTCTTATCCCACCACGTAATTGGCAATGACTGCTCATCCATACGCGTCTTAAAATCAATACTTATCGCACCGTTGGAGTCTCGCCGGACTCGAAATTCGTCAAGCTCCTTGGCTACACGAGTATGTCCACGTTGCCAGTTTTTCTCGATTGTCTTCCCGTTCTTTTTAACGACCGGGTAAATCGCAACTTCGCCTTTTCTAGCCTTCTCGAGTATCTCATACTCGCCCTTTTCCGCATCCCACTGCATCTTTGGAATACGGATCGTGTCGTCTCCACTGACGAAGATCGGATAGTAGAGTTTGGGTCGATCCTCGCGCTTGTCGTTGCTGCCGCTTCTAATGAAGTTTGCCCAGGCATATCGCCCTTTTGAATCTTCGTGTGGATATCGAGCAAGAGACTTTTCTGTTTTTTCTAATCCCTCGGGTACGGCGTCCATCGTCTTGCCGTAGAATAGGGCATACTCGTGAGCAGGAGCCAATCGACCCTTCGTTTTTCGCCCTGCCGGGTTTGAGCGGACAGCGGCTAGGCCTACCTCTCGAGGCAGGATACCTGTAAGTAAATATCTAAGGCCAAGTACCTCTTCATCATCAATGGCCGCACAGAGAATGCCAGTCTTGTGCAACAAATCCCGAGCCACCAATAACCGACTTTCCATGAGGCAAAGCCAAGATGAATCCTTGTAATCATTCTTGTAGACAATGGCTGAAGCATCTGTGTTATATGGTGGGTCTATATAGATCGACTTGAAACTATTGCGGTAGCGTGAAAGCATCAAGTTGAGAGCATGGAAATTGTCGCTCTGAATAATCAGACCATCCAAGAGGTCATCCAAATTACCATATTTGGCCATAAGTTGGTCGCTAAACTCGCAGTCAAAGTGTTTCGTATCAAGGACAAGTGTAGGATAGGATTTTAGAAAAGCGACCCGCCTTTCCTTTTTGCTCTTGCCGTTTGTAAACAGATCGGTCTTTTCTTCATCGATGTGAAAAAGCTCTTTCCACTCCTGCCACTGTTCCTCACAGGTGGCAATGTCCGGATAGAACTTCTCATCAATGTTTCCGACTGTGATGCAATACTGAGTCTCCGTGATAAACTTGCGCTTTTCCCAAAGCATTTTCTGGAATGATTCGATTTGATCTACAAACTCAATTATACGACTACCGACAGTTTTGATCACTCTTATGATCTGGAACCAGCCTTCGGCTCGATCCTCACCGGCGACTTCCATCTCGTCCAGATTCAGAACTTCGTTCTTGAGATAGAAGTCAAGCTCGCGTGAGAGAAATCCCTTCAGGTCCTTGTGGATAAAAAAGTCGGACGTGTTCCGCCGCGTGTATTGCCGCAAATGATGTTCAAGATAGCTGACCGGTTCTCCATCGGCAGTCTGGCGCCGTTCACTGGTCAAAGCCAGAAGCGCCTTTTCCTCTGTCTTGAGCTGTTTGGGAATATCAGATATAGCGGCGGCAATTATAGCGTCCTGCTGGTTCTTTTTCCCGAATGTGATTTCTTCCTGCTCGGTCAGCGGGCGGTACTCAAACGGAATCACTAACTCGTTAGCTTTTTCGCGCCATTCTATCTGCTTGATAAGGGGAATAAAGAACCGCTTGTCACCCTTGACATTGTTCTGCTCGACGTCGGCCGCCTTCAACTTGAAATGCACTGTCACACCGCGAGAAGTGAAGCTGTAGTCGTTGAAATGCTCGGCGGTTTTGACATAGTACTGATCGTGATTTGCCCAGTGCAGATAGACTTCTTCGCCATTGTACGGAATGGCATACTTCTGCCGCTTCGAATACCGCCGCTTGGATATAAAGTCGCCCTCCTGGTAGTACCGACTGAAGAACGAGTAGAGATGATTGAAGATGACCGCTTCAAGAGCCTCCTGCCCGCGCCCGCCGGCAGCTTTTCGCTTCAAGTCCAGATACTTCTTCCCAAGGGGAGTACCATGATACGTTTCAGCCAGCTCACCATCGGCATCGAGAGCATCTTTCCCCAATGACTCTGTGATCTGGTCGGCAACCTCAGCCAATCCCTTCGCGGCTTCCGACTGGTCGGCCAAAACCCCACTTTCCAGTTCCTTTGTGATTGCTTTGGGCAGATCGTTCGAAATGAATTTCTCGATCACGTCCCGTTTGTGGTTCATGATCCGATAGATGCCAAAATCCAGATCGGCACAGTCGAACTGGAAAAGCTCTCTTAGGAGCCCGACAAACTTATCTCTATATTCATTTGATTGCGGAGTCACTTTTCGTCCCCTTCCGAATTCGTTTCCCGAATTCTACTTTCTTCCAGCCAACTGTCAATCGCATCTTTGCGAAATCGCCAATGCCGCCCGACCTTCTGGCACGGGACTTTTCCCTCACGAACGAGCTTGTATAAGGTCGATTTGGGGACTTTTAGATAGCCTGACAACTCATCTATGGTCAGGATATCACCGTAAGAATCAGACATACTTATCTCCAGTCGGCCGGTTTTGCGCCAATGTTATAACAGCCAGTAAATAGCAGTTGCTGATAGCAAATGTCAACAACAACTCTATATTTTGTATAAAAAATAGGGCCTGAGAATTGATCTCAAGCCCTCTTGGGGGTGTTCTCTTTCGAATCGTCGCGTTTGATTGACAATTGAAAGAGGAACGGTGGCCTGAATCGAATTCAGGGCCGGAAAAGAACTAATTGATGTTTTTCAGCAGTGCCCCGGCCCGGCGCTCGAGGTTGACCCGGGCGTCAGTGTGGGGTAGCTGACGGGCATAAGCAGTGAGTCCCTGCACCATGCCCCAGAGTGTGGAGACGTCGTCACCTTCGTTTCGACCAGTTCGCCATCCGGCGATGGTCTCTGATCCGGTGAACGGCTTCTCCTTGAACCACTCGGTTACCTTGTCCAGGTCGTTGCCGACCTTCAGTCGTGCGGCTTGGTCGACTCCGCGAGTGATTGCCTCGGTAGCCATGCGATTCTCAACGAATCGGTTCAAGGCCGGCAAGGCATCAGACCGAAAACGGTCTATAGCCCTGGATCGATGGACAATCTTCAGTTCCTGGACTTGTTCAGCATCCCACACAATGTGGTTACCACAGACATAGTTGTACAGGAATGTAGTAAGGCCAAATGTGCGGGATCCCGTTTCCGAGTTCCAGCAGAAGAAGCCGCGTCCGAGTCTGGCGTCGCCAACCTCGATAGGATTTTCATCGTTGACGAAGAACGCGAACATATCTCGATCTGAAGCATACAAGCCTGCATTGTCAGAGCCACCGTTGTTTCGGGCGGGCGGCACTCGCCAACCCGTCCCTTCAACGGTATCTTTCAATGATGCCACAACGTCTGCATCCCAGATACGTCCGTACTTCGGTCCGGTGAATGCCGATATGACTCGGTGTCCGGTGCCGTTTCGAAACAGCAGCTTCGCCTGTGCGTCTCGCTTGCTAAGGCTGTGCTGGAGACATTCAATTACTGTTTCTGGCGGCAACGTGCGAAGGTATTTCGCAGGTGCGCCAGCGACAGTGCAGAGCTGATTGAACGACCAATTGGTCAAAATGGCCGGCTCTTCAGAACCGTTCATGGCAATGCCCGAATGGCCAGTGACATCAAGATGGACATCCGGAAGTCCGCGGACCTTCTCTTCGGATGCGTCCTTGAGACGCTGAGTAAAAGCCTGCAGACTGTCCAGGTCGTGGAATCGCTCGTCAGGTGGTCGAATGCACCACTGACGATGAGCATTGTATAGATTCGAAGACATCATTTCCTCCATGTTTGAATTTTAGTTTGGGTGTTCTGTCAGGCGAGAGTTGTTCCAGTGAATATTAGCCGCATTCATCCCCTCCAACGTCGGCAGGGTTCTGCGAATTCGCAGTTGCCACATTGCCAACCGTAATTTGGGTGATAGCAGCCACTGCTGATCGACTTGCATACCGACTTGGCCAGATGAAAGAATCGCACCATGTCTGGCTTGTCACGATAGACCTCGACTGACTGCAGTCGTGGATTCTTAGTCTTGGTGACTACATCAATTCGCAGGTTCGGCTCGCGGCCATAGAGAATGCGGTAGGCATACCCATAGGCCGTGAGTTGCAGATGATTCAGGATTGTCAGATTGTCGTAAGCTCGAGCCGCTGTCTTGGTTTCGACAACGGTGTCCTCGGCTTCGACAAGATCAAAGTAACCATCAAGCGGTAAGCCAAGATCTTCTCCGGTTTCGAGGTCAACAAGCGGCACACGAAACGGAACCTCCGTGTCGTGAACCGGCTTGCCACGAAAGCCCTTGACATAGGCGCTAGCGAGTTTCCCTCCGACTTCGATTACATCATCGAGTGACTCGCCGTTCTTAAACTGTAGTTTCTCCTCAGCCTGCGCGCGTAAATCAGCAGCCAGAATGCGTGACACGTCATCAGCACTCGGAGACGAACCATTCTTCCTGTGTTTGTGCCACCATTCAACCGCGGCGTGAAATGCGGTGCCGAGCGCCAATTCAATTGGCTTGAATGGGCGCGGCAGTTTGTCCACATACACGAAGCGGTATTTGAGTGGGCACATCAGGTAGAGGTTGATCTGCGATACTGAGACATGATCTGTTGGATGACCGTTCCGATTGGTA
>JAFGFZ010000003.1 GCA_016930815.1 Pirellulales bacterium
CCGATCTATCATTCGAACGACCTCGTCCACTGGCGGCGGATCGGACATGTCTTTACCGAACCCGTCCCCGCATGGACCCGCCAAAAAGTCCCAGGAACCGATGGCATCTGGGCGCCCGATATCGTTCGAGTGAACGATTGGTACTATCTCTACTATTCCTGTTCCACCTTTGGAAGCCAGCGGTCCGTGATTGGCCTGGCTGTCAACCAAACACTCGACCCGGCGGATCCCAAATACCATTGGGAGGACCGGGGAGAGGTCATTGCGTCCCAGCGCGGAGATAGTTTCAATGCGATTGATCCGGCAATGTTCGTCGATCGTGATGGAAAGGCGTACCTGTTCTGGGGTTCGTTCTGGTCGGGCATCAAGATGATCGAGCTGGATCCCGATCATGGTAAGCCGAAAGACGGTGCGGAAATCCTGGCGGTCGCGGACCGTCTTGAACCGCCAAATGCAATCGAGGCGGCGTACGTGATTTTTCGTCATGGCCATTATTATCTGTTCGTGAGTTTTGATGCCTGTTGCGAGGGCTCCAAGAGCACGTACCGGGTCATGATTGGCCGTTCCGACAGGGTAATGGGCCCGTACATCGACGCTCAGGGGCGTTCGCTGCTCAAAGGGGGCGGAACACTGATCATCGCGTCCGACGAACGCTGGAAAGGGCCCGGCCATAACAGCATCCTCCAGCAGGGTGCCAAGAATTGGCTCGTCCACCATACGTACGATATGCGGAACCTCCACCGCCATCGAATCCTGCAAATCCGCCCACTCTACTGGCAGGAAAATGGATGGCCCGTCGCAGGCGAACCAATCGCCCTGACCCATGACAAACCAACAGTCGAAATCACCGAAAAGACCATCCTCGGAACTTGGCGCCATTCCATGGACTATAACGAAGGCGATGCCCGATTGATCACTCTCGAACCGGGCGGAACCATTCGCAACGCGTCGGAAGGAAGTTCCTGGAAACTCAATGGCAACCGCCTCCAGTTCCGTTGGCAGGATTCATACGCTCCCGACGGCGAATGGATTGAAGAGGTCCTTATCGAACCAGCCGGGACATCCTATATCGGCCGCAATCAGACCTATCAGGTGATCCGTGGCCGACGTCCCGCGTCCTAGTCATTGATAGCATCAGGGGTATCTCGCCATGAAATGGGCTCGTGTTATCGCAACGGTTATCCTCGGCGCTGGATTATGTGTTCGAATCGTATTTGCCGCAGGAAATGATCTCCTTCAGCTGGAAAGCCGTTTGATGCGAGTTCACATCAATCCGGCAACCGGGAAATGGTGCCTTTGGGACAAGGAGTCGAATGTCCGGTGGCCAACCGAAGGAACCGCGGATCCAGGGACTGCCCATGGATTGGATCAGCCTTTCCAACCTAAGTCCATCTCGGATACGACTGTCTTTCTTGCGAATTCCGCCGGTGCGGGTGTGATTTTTGAACTCGTGGATGATGGCCATTCGCTGACCATCCGCTATGAAGGGGAAGAGATCGGCGCGATTCGAGTCCTGGAAGACGCGCTTGCAGTGACCGATACCGAAGGAGGCTATGTGATTGTCCCCTGCCGGGAAGGATTGCTGATTCCCGCGGATAGTGGAGTCGCATTCGAGCGCCGTTTCGGAACGTCCGACTACGAGGGCTGTCACATGAACATGATTGGCCTTCAGAAAAGTGGCTCGGCTCTGATTGCGAGCTGGGAAGATGTCTATGTTGAGCCGACGGTCCTGAGTCAAGTTCAACCGAACCAAACACCTGGCCAACGGCTGACCGCACGATTCCAACTTCGGCGCTCAGCTCGGATGATTCGTCTGACACCCCTCGGCAATGGAAATTGGAACACAATCGCGGCCGCATACCGAAAGCTTGCGGAAAAGAAAGGTTCTGCGATCCCGATTTCGGGGAAGATCCGGCGAAACAATCACACCCAACTCCTCCTAGGCGCATCGAACGTGAAACTCTGGACCTGCCTGGCACGCCGCATGAATGAAGAAAGTACGGCAGAGGAATCGGTCGCCGTCCGATGGACATTTGATGAAGCGGCTGCGATTGCCGAACATCTGCACAATGATCTCGGTATCGACCGCTGCCTCTTCATGCTTGGAGGTTGGACCGAAGGCGGCTACGACTGCCGCCATCCCGACAATCTGCCGGCGAATTCTGAATGTGGTGGCAATGAAGCCCTGGCGAATGCGATCCAAAGGATCCAGAACCTCAACTATGTTGCGTGCCTGCATGACAACTACCAGGACATGTATCGGGATGCGAAGAGCTGGAATCCCGAGTTGATCCAGAAACACCCGGACGGCTCGCTCGTTCAGGGCGGTCGCTGGCTTGGCGGGCGGGCGTATATCGTGTGCGCATCCCAACAGCTCGATCTGGCGATGCGTCCCCAGAACTTGCCCGCCATCCAGAAGCTCTTCGGGCCGTGGTCCTACTTCATCGATACCACGTATGCCGCTGGCCCGCAGGAGTGCGCCGATCCGAAACACCCAATCGATGGGAACGCGGATATTGCCTGGAAAATCCGGCTCAGCGATGCGGCACGCAATCTGTTCGGTCTGTTCGGTAGCGAATGCGGCCGGGAATGGGCCATACCACATAGCGATTTCTTCGAGGGACTGGTGGGCGTCTCCGGGAAATACTACCACACATTCGATCCGGCCAGCATGGGTGCGATCGTCATCCCGTTCTGGGAGATGGTCTACCATGATTGCGAAATCTGCTATGGAAAATACGGTTATGCCGCGGAACAAGCCGCGGAATATGTTGCCCATCATGTTCTCTGCGCCCGGCCGCTCCATTACCACTCCATCCCAGACCATCGGTACTGGATCGATTTCACACCCGTCTCGGATCCTTCCGTGCCGGAACGGTCCTGTTTCACTCGAACGGACAGCGGTTGGGCTGGAGGTCTCCATCCAATGGACGCGTTCATCAAAAACACCCATGAAGTACTCAGCCCACTCCACCTGGAAACAGGACACGACCGGCTGAGTTGCCTTGAGTTCCTAACTCCGGATAAAACCGTACGTAAAGCGACCTATGACCAATCCAAGAATTCAATCGACACCATCGTGAATTTTGGTCAGAATGACGCGACCATTAAATGCCATCTCGGTGGTACCGTGCTCCTGCCACCATGGGGTTTTGTCATCGAAAGCCAGCGTTTGGCCGCATTTTATGCCAAGAGCTGGAACGGGATCGAGTATCCTGAAGGAGCTCTATTTACTCTTCGGACGGTTGATGGTGAAAATATCTCCGATGCGAAACGCCTCCGAATCTTCCACGGTTTTGGCGCCAAGAAGATCCGTGTCACTGGAAAGGAATTCGAAGTGGAACGCGAAGCGATTGTCAAAGTAAGGTAGCGCTACGATATTGGAATGCTTCATCAGGTTTTGCAGGTATCCATGATGGGATTGAAGAAGCCCGGCTTTTTTAAAAAGCCGGGCTTCGTGTGTCCAATATCCATCGCTATATTTTTGGGATGAACCTCATAGGCAGTGGTTGTTCGATCCTTCGGGGAATTTACCAGCATTTGCGGGAGGTCATGATGAGTAAAAGGAATCACCGAAAACACCGGCGATTCCGGTTTCGCCGCCAAACCCGGCCGGGCGCGGCACCGGGAACCTTGGAAACGCATCCAGATTCACCATCCCCAGCGATTCACGTTATCGCCTTCAATCAAGATCAATGCATCGAAGAAGATATCGAGAATATCGAGCGGATTTCTCAGTATCTTGGTAAATATCATGTCACATGGATCAATGTAGATGGATTGGGCGATGCAATTACGCTCCAACAAATCGGTAAATTGTTCGGTATCCATCCTTTAGCACTGGAAGATGTTATCAACGTGCATCAGCGGGCGAAAGTGGAAGCCTATGACTCGCAACTTTTCATTGTTGTGCGAATGATGCGCGATATCGAACGGCTCCAAACGGAACAACTGAGTCTGTTCCTCGGCAAGAATTATGTACTGACTTTCCAGGACATCCCTGGCGACTGTCTCGAACACGTTCGCGAGCGGATTCGTACAGGCAGCGGACGTACCCGGAAAGAAAATGCCGATTACCTGGCGTATTCAATCATTGATGCTGTTGTCGATGCGTATTTCCCAGTTGTTGAAGGGCTTGCCGAACGGCTCGACTCTCTCGAAGAAGAAATCACTGCGAATCCAACCTCGGAAATCTATACACGTATTCATCATGTTAAAAATGACATTTTATTCCTACGGCGTAGGATTTGGCCTCACCGCGATATCATTAACGAATTGGCACGCGATGAGAATCCTCTGATTCGGGATGAAACCCGGATTTATTTGCGGGACTGTTACGATCACACTTCGCAGCTGATCGATCTTCTGGAAGTATCGCGTGAAATGGCGTCGAGCCTTCGCGACTTTTGCATGTCGATCGTTAGCAACCGCATGAATGAAGTCATGAAGGTGTTGACCATCATTGCCACGATCTTTATTCCCCTCAGCTTCATAGCCGGTGTGTATGGGATGAATTTCAACACCGATCTTCGGGGAAACATGCCTGAGCTGCTTTGGCCCTATGGGTATTGGTGGGCCTTGGGATTGATGCTTGCCGTCGCGCTTGGGCTTCTTGTCTTTTTCCGCCGAAAAGGTTGGATAGGGCCTCCTCGCCCGCCCTCCTTGGATAACTTGATGGAATCCGATCAGGGGAAATCTTAAAGAACTTTTAACATACCTTCTCCTTGCCCCCTCCCCTCCGTGTGGCATCGGCATCTAGCTCAAGATCAGATGGGAGATGGCGATGAATTCATCACGGGCGAACTCTGCTTCGAGTAGTTGGGCATGGATCCGATGCTCGGCCGGCCCGGCGGCAGCCGTATCGATCCGAAGTTGGGCCATGTTCCACCGCCTATCGAAGGGAGTTTGCAGGACATCGACAACCTGGATTTTATCGAAGAATGTGACACTCGTCTTCTCCAGCAGCACGCCGCTACGGAATGCGATACCGGTATCGGAACGGGCGTATCTCAAAGAAGCCGCGTACCGCTTGGCGTGCCATACCAGGCCGGGCAGCAGGATTGGACCGGCGAAAATCCCGAATGGCCACCAGAAAACCAGGCCAATGCAACTGAAGGCCATGGACAGGATCACGGACTTCCGGACCAATCGCCTGATTGCGTGAGGATGGACCGAGTGCCATGCCAGCGCGTCTTCATTCCATGCGAGGCCCTGGCGGAGTGCTCCCATTAGCGGTCCAACCGCGGATTCGCGGACAATCGGTAGAAACCAGCGGCGCGAGATCGTGGATTGGGCATCTTCATTCGCTCTCGCACCACCGCCAGCCGTTTCGATTCGAATGGACGCACGGCTGAACCAGCGTGCTAACACCGACCGATGGATCGAAATAAATTGGACATGCGGCCGGGGGATTGTCGCCGATACCTTCGTGAACATGCCAGCATGGACTCGGAGATTTTCGTCATCCGTCGTCAGCTGATAACCATAGAAACGTAGCAGGCACCAAAACACGCCGAGAATCCGCAGAATGAGCAACACGCCCATCCCTAGCAAAAAACTGACAACTACCGCGACTGCCAGATTCGCCGGCCAGAATGCGCGAACCACGCGTTCTGCCATTCCCCAGTCCAACCGTTCGTGCAACTCAAATTCGTAGAATGCACCAGCCGCGACCGCTACCAGAACGGCACCCCGATTGCTGATCAAGCCGAGCGTGATCAAGTCGCGAGGATCTAATCGATGAAGTTCCTGTTCCCGAGGCAGGTCCGGCGGAATCATCGACGGGATGGTCTCGGATCCGATTCCTTCCGGCGATTCGTCATGAATCCGATGCTTGAGGCGGTCCACTTCCGCCAGCGACAGGACCCGGAGTGTCGCTTCGGGATCGCTGCCACTGGCCGTTTCAACTCGCACTTCGGCCACACCCAACAAACGATGGAGCGGATTCTGGAGTAGATCGATGTTCTGGATTCGGACGAGTGGAATCGTTCGATGCTGGCGGAAGAGTATCCCCTGGCGAACAACCAATTCTCCGCCAGCAATGTGATATCGCAAGGTATATAAACGGACGCCATCGACCACGATTGCAACCAGGAATCCGAGGCCTAGTAGGAAGGCAAGGAACGAACTGCCGGCCGCCGCCGCGAAAGCTGCGACAATGGCGGGAATAAGATAACTGCGGATGCGGGCAATGAAAAAAAATAGAATGGAACTGGGATGCAGAGAGTGGGACTCGGGAAGGACCTGGACGCGGACTGGCCGATCCGATGGCGGTTCCCCGGCTTGTCTACTGCCCGGCGAATCTGTTCCGGCGTCAGATGATGCCATCTTCCTCTTCCTGGGCCCTCAGAAGATCGCGTAAAGCCAAGGCCTCCTCACGGCAGAGTCCGTCTAATTCAATCATTGCGTGCTCCGTACCCGCAGTATGCACCACCAACTTGCTCAGGCCATACCGCCTCTGAAGTGGTCCCTGCCGGACATCCGTATGCTGAATTCGGAAGCGGGGTACGTTCACAACCGATCGCCAGAACACGCCCCGATAAATTTCTAGTCCCTCTTCACTCGCCCGATATCGGCACCAACGATAGGCAATAGGAGGCCACGCATGAACATACCACCCGAAACCAGCCAGCAGGGCGACCAGCAGCAGGATCACCAGACCCATCCCCCATCCAGGAGGCCAGTTTGCTAGGATCCATCCCAGCAGAACCAAAAAAGCTACCGCTCCAACAACAGCGACAAAGATCCAGCCGGCAACCCGCTCGGTCATCACAAACCTCGGATCGAGCGATTGGAGCTGCGGGTCACCGAACCAATCTGTAATGGTATCACCCTCTGGAGACGTATCGGCCGAGCTGGCCGCAGTCTGTGTGGTTGGCGCAGCCGTGCTGCTGGAATCAATGAGAGCCGGTTCATCCATCGAGTTGGTTTATGTATTGGTATTAACTTTCCTTGGCATCCCCTTCCGTTGGCGCCTGTCCGCCGCTCTCTTCTCCTTGGGGCGCATCTTCGGTTTTAACGCTTGGAACACCAGAAGAGTCTTTTTGGAGTGGTGGAAGTCCATGGGTTCCAGCCTGGTCCTCTAGTGCCACTTCATCCATCTCGGTGGCATCAATTTCGCGGCGTTGCAGCAGATAGATTGCAACACTGCTCGTCCAGAGGAATCCGATGGGGAAAGCGGCGATAACCGTCAGCAACAGATTTTTCCAGAATCGGATGGCCCCAGCTCCATTCCGGGAAAGCCAGCCGGCTTCTTTGGCTTCACTCCGGCGCGATTCACTCGGGGACTTCGCGGTAGTTGCATCGCCTGCCGCGGTTTCGGCCGGCGGCGGTTCCTCAACCATTTGCTGCAAAGCGATGATCCGTTCATTTCCAGATCCCCAACTGACAGACCAATCGGAAAGTGACATCGCGGAAGTCACGAAGACCTGAACGATGGCAAGACCGATCCAACCTAAGACCGTCGCCACGGCAATGGAAAAGAGGAGCCGGAACGGCCTTTCATAGACGTACGAATAGCACCGTCCAAATGCATCGAACGCATCCGATCGCTCGACACTCAATGTTGCCCACATCAATGGCCAGCCGACATAAAACAGGATCAAGACAATCGCCAGAACGAAACCCAGGGCAAGTACAATGAACCAGCCGAGGCCGGCAAGCCATGTAAAGAATGAAGTACGGATCAGCAGGCCGAGGATCAACAGTGGCAGTGTGACTATTAGAGCAAAGATTATCGGCAATAGCGGGGCACCGATGAACGAACCAATTCGAGCCGACGTCTGCGTGATAGCTCCACGGATCCCGAGGGATTCGCCGCGGGTCATATCTAGTGCCGCAATACGTGTGATTGCCCCACCAAAGATGGCCCAGACCACGATGACCCACAGACCACACAGAACTGAATAGAACATGCCTCTCCATGTCAACTGCGGATCGAAAAACCGTTGGATTGGCCGCGCGATCCACTGCCAGGCCCCAAGGAGGCCTTGATTCACCAATCCATGCACTATCCCATGATCTGGATGTTGGCTCGGCAGGATCCCGGACCCGATCGCATTTTGCCCTACTGTCCATGGCCACGGAGAATCGACTTCTCGCCAGGCCTGCACTTGCTGGTCCGGAGTTTCGTGAAAAAACAAATCGCCAACGACACGGAATCCGGCGGTCGTGGCGATCAATCCGGCGATCGCCAGAAGGAGTATACGCATGCGGACAAGTGCGAGGCGGAGTGCACGTACCAGGATGACCCAGGGGAAAAGCTCCTGCAAGTCGATCGCCCGAATGGATTCTTGCTGGTCAGGCATGGTCGAGTCCTTGAAATGAGAGAAAATGGATATTTACGAGTGTTATATCAAAATAATCCGACAGGGGAACTGGTTGGCCACCAGAATCTCCCACGCATGACGGCTAGGTTGGTACTTGCCCGAATACCTACCACAAACATAGCACGATATCAGGACAACGGTGTTAGTCCGTTGGCCACTTTTCACCATCATTTCCGGATTCATCCTTGACCCGCATGGAATTCGAAATGGGAACCGTATATTCCTCGGCCAGCCAGCGGCCAAGATCGATCAATCGGCACCGCTCGCAGCAGAACGGCATGGACGGTGCGTTATCCGGATCGAACGCCCGGCCGCAAGTTGGGCAGATGGAAGAGAGCATTTCATTTCATGGGTTTGTTTTCAGTTATCACTCTTGGCTTCGCTGGTAACTTTTGATTTCGATTCGGCACTCTTCTTGTTACCATCCTCCGATTTCTTCTCGGCCGATTTTTCCGCTTTCTCAGCCGCTTTTTTATAGGATTCACTACGGTAATCCGTCTGGTAGAATCCCGATCCCTTGAAAACAATCGCAGCACCCGTTCCAAAGAGGCGGCGGAGCTTCATTTTACCACATTCGGGACATTTCTGCTTGGGCAATTCCGTGATTGACTGAAACAGTTCAAACTCGTGGCCGCAGCCATCGCATTTGTAGTCGTAGGTAGGCATGGGAGGTTGAAAACCATTGTTGGAAGGATATGGATCATCAAAAAAACGGAATCGGACGCTCGCCTAGCCGGATGGATCTTCTGGTTGGGTGTCCAACGGAGATTTGTTAGGTCCCATTGAGACAATCACTTGAGAGGGCCGGACAACACGGTCGTGGAGCAGATAGCCAACTTGGGTGACCAGCATCACGTTGCCCGCCGGTTGTTCGTCGGATGGCATCTGCTGAATGGCTTCATGAAAACTCGGATCGAAGGGAACACCCTGGGCTTCGATGGGCGTGCAGTGGTGTTTTGCCAATGCCGCTTGAAACTGCTGGGCGACCAACCGGCAACCTTCGCGAAGGTTTTCGGCATGAGTTGTCGTATCCGCCGCATCGATGGCACGCTGGAGGTTATCGACGACATCGAGCAGATCACGCAAGAGAGGCATCGCGGCATACCGGCGTTCTTCGGTAATATCCCGCGCTGCCCGTCGCCGCACATTCTCCATCTCCGCCTGCAAGCGGAGGTTGCGATCGGTCAATTCGTCGACCTGGTCCCGGAGATCGGGCAGTTCCTCCATTCCCTCGATAGCAACTTCCGGTGCCTGCGGCTGGTCCCCCGATTCAGACCCCAGATCCGAATCGAAAATTTCTTCAGGACCCTTGCCGAAAGCGGCATCGATTGCCTTATCGGCAGGGGATTCCGCATTCGCATCACGTTTTCTTTTTCTTGCCGACACGAGAAATCACTCCTGTGCTACATTGTGCGATTCATCGCCCGTGAAGTATTCCTTGAGCCGCTCGAAAAACGATTTGCGGTGGGGAGCGACGTTCTTGTTTTCTAACTGCGCGAGATTTCGGAGTAGTTGCTCTTCCTCCTCACTCAGGGTCTTGGGAACTTCGATGGTCACCTGGACCAGCAAATCGCCCAAACCCTGACGCCGCGGATCGGGCATCCCGCGGCCACGCAGGCGAAACACTTCACCCGATTGCGTTCCCGGCGGGATATCGACTCGATCGCGACCTTGGAGTGTGGGGACTTCGAGCGAGCAGCCAAGGGCGGCTTGCGGATAGGTGATTGGGACCCGGCAGATCAAGTGCTGGCCTTCCCGCTCGAAAAGCGGATGCGAGAGGATCGAGACGAAGCAGTAACAATCTCCGGGCGGTCCGCCGTTCGGGCTGGGCTCCCCTTCTCCGGCAACGCGGATTCGCATGCCTTCGTCAATCCCGGCCGGAATCTGGACTTCGGTGACTACCTTTTTCAAGACCTGTCCGGATCCACCACATTGTTTGCAGTGATGTTTGAGGATCGAACCAACGCCATGGCATGACGGGCAGGTCGTCTGGACACGGACGATGCCGGCCTGTTGGATAACCTGGCCATGACCGCCACAATATTGGCATTTCTCGCGCGAGCTTCCCGGCGCCGCGCCACTTCCATGGCAGAATTCACACCATTCGTGGCGTTGGAACTCGACGGTCTTCTTCACGCCATGGGCGGCTTCATGGAGCGTGAGCGTGATATCCGATCGGACATCGCGGCCCCGATGAGGCCCGCGCCTTCCCCGCCGCCCGCCGAAGAGATCCGAGAAGATATCGCCGAAGGCGGAGAAAATATCCTCGACATCGGCGAAATGGGGCCCCGCCCCCATCTGGGCGTCGACACCCGCGTGTCCGAACCGGTCGTACAACGCTCTCTTCTCACGATCCGCCAGGACTTCAAATGCCTCGGCCGCCTCCTTGAAACGGGCAATGGCCGCCTCGTCGCCAGGATTTTTATCCGGATGATACTTGATCGCCAACTTCCGATAGGCAGATGCAATCTCATCTTTCGACGCCGTCCTGGCAACGTTGAGGACATCGTAATAATCGCGTTTGGCGGCCATGGCCTGGACGGTTACCGCACGCTTCCGGCGATAGCCTGTTTGTCCTGCTCTTTCGAGTCATAACCCGTCACGAGTACCTCGGTGGTCAACATCAATCCGGCAATGCTTCCGGCATTTTGCAGAGCCGTCTTGACGACCTTCGTAGGGTCAATGATACCGGCCTTGTACATGTCGGTATAGTCACCCGTGTTCGCGTCAAAGCCAATGGATTCGGCCTTTTGGGAAACCTCGTCCGCGATCACACTACCATCGAGGCCACAATTGTCAGCAATTTGTTTCAACGGGGCGGATAGCACTCCGGCGATGATGTCAACACCGATTTTCTCATCCCCCTTGGCGGCTGAACGGATTTTATTGACTGCCTCAGAACAGCGTAGCAGCGCCACGCCGCCACCTGGCAGGATGCCCTCCTCAACCGCGGCGCGGGTTGCATGAAGCGCATCTTCGACGCGGGCTTTCTTTTGTTTCATATCAGTCTCACTACTCGCCCCGACCGAAACGATGGCAACCCCGCCAGTTAGCTTGGCAAGTCGCTCCTGCAGTTTTTCGCGATCGTAATCGCTCGTGGTTGTCTCGATTCCCTTTTTGATATGTTCGATCCGCTGCGATATGGCCTCTTTCTTGCCAGCCCCTTCCACAATCGTAGTCGAGTCTTTATCTATCGTGACCTTCTTGGCTCGACCTAGCTGGCTGAGTTCAAGGTTTTCCAGCTTGATACCCAGATCTTGACTGATCAGTGTCCCGCCAGTCAATGTCGCGATATCGCCAAGCATCGCCTTCCGTCGATCGCCAAAGCCTGGCGCTTTGACGGCACAAACATTGAGCACACCACGAAGCCGGTTGACGACCAAAGCCGCCAATGCTTCTCCTTCGACATCCTCGGCAATAATCAGTAACGGCTTCGCCTTTTGAATGATCTGCTCGAGGAGCGGGAGCAATTCGCGGAGATTGCTAATCTTTTTTTCGTGGATGAGCAGATAGCAATCTTCCAGGACACACTCCATGTTGGCCGGTTCATTGATGAAATACGGGGACAAATATCCCTTATCAAACTGCATCCCTTCGACCAGTTCCAGCGTGGTATCGGTGGTCCGGCCCTCTTCGACCGTAATGACGCCATCTTTGCCAACCCGTTCCATGGCGTCGGCCAAAAGGTCACCAATTTCCCGATCGTTATTCGCGCTGATCGCTCCGACCTGGGCGATTTCCTCCTTGCTGGAAACACTTTTTGACATGGCATCCAGGGCATCCACAACGGCGGCCACTGCTTTATCAATACCGCGGCGGACAGCCATCGGATTGCTGCCGGCAACGATATTTCGGGTTCCTTCCTTCAGGATCGCTCGAGCAAGCACCGTGGCGGTCGTCGTTCCATCCCCGGCAATGGAGGATGTCTTGTCGGCAACCTCGTGGACGAGTTTTGCGCCCATATTTTCGAATGGATCCTGCAATTCTATCTCTTTACTGACGGTAACACCATCTTTTGTGACGGATGGGCCGCCATACGATTTCTTAATGATAACATTATGGCCAGTCGGCCCCATCGTTGTGGCGACCGCATCGGCCAGCTTATCGACGCCGGCAAGCATTTTCGATCGTGCGGCATCTTTGAACATCAATTGTTTAGGCACGGGTAGGGTTCCTGAATGATTGGGTGTCAGATGGTTTGTCCGAATATTCTATCTTTGGATTTGTTCCCCGGTGTGAATGTCACGTGGATACTTACAAATTGTCCTTGAGATCGCGAGTCGAATCCGCCGCATCATGTGGAGCTCACAACCTTCGCTAAAATGTCGCTCTCGCGGAGGATCTTGTATTCTTCGCCATCGACTTCGACTTCCGAGCCGCCGTATTTGCCGAAGATAACCTCATCGCCAACGGCAACAGATAGTTCTCCCCGATGCCCGCTATCGAGAAGTTTGCCGGGCCCTACGGCCAGAACCTTGCCGCGCTGTGGTTTTTCTTTTGCGTTATCCGGCAGGACAATGCCACCTGCCGTCGTTTCTTCGGCCTCGAGTGGCTCGACAACAACACGATCATCCAGGGGACGCAGATTGATCTTGGCCATTTTCGTAATCCTTTCAAAAGTTGATGTTCGCTCCAATTCGAGGGGAGATGGAATCGGAACGAATGGATGACAGAAGATTATTTACCAATTTTTAATTCTTGAGGGAAACTTGCTTTGGGAAATGGATCCGAGGACTACATCATTCCAGGCATTCCGCCCATGCCACCCATGCCGCCCATGCCGCCGCCCATGCCGCCCATCCCGTGGCCGTGGTCATGGCCATGCGTTTCGTCTTTTTCCTTTGGAATTTCGGTGACAAGTGACTCGGTTGTCAGCAAGAGCGTTGCGACACTGGAGGCGTTCTGCAGTGCGATCCGAACGACCTTGGCCGGATCAATGACACCAGCCTCGGTCAGATCGCAATAGCAATCCCGGTCGGCGTCGTAGCCGTCATTCTTGCCTTTCATTTGCCGTACGCGGTTGACGACAACCGCTCCATCCACGCCTGCATTTTCGGCGATGTAGCGGAGTGGTTGATCCAGGACATTTTGGACAATTTTCGCCCCGAGGGCTTCATCGCCCGCTAGTTCGAGTTTATTGATTGCCTTCTCCGCCCGGAGCAATGCGACGCCACCTCCGGTGACCACACCCTCCTCGAGTGCCGCTTGGGTTGCCGCCCGGGCGTCCTCAAAGAGTGTTTTCCGCTCTTTCATTTCGGTTTCAGTCGCGGCGCCGCAGTTGATCTGGGCCACACCACCGGCTAGTTTCGCCAGCCGCTCCTGCAATTTCTCGCGATCGTAGTTGCTGTCGGTTTTTTCAATCTCGTTCCGGATCTGGTTGGCCCGGCCAGCAATCTCCTCCTTGCTGCCACCGCCACCGACAACGGTCGTCTCGTCCGACGAAACGATCACTTTGCGCGCTTTGCCAAGATCCGATATCTTGACCGCTTCGAGTTTGATCCCGAGATCCTTGAAAATGGCGGTTCCACCCGTCAGCGTGGCGATATCGCCCAGTATCGCTTTCCGGCGATCGCCATATCCGGGTGCTTTAACACCACAAACATTGACAATGGCCCTCATCTTGTTCACCACGAGTGTTGCCAAGGCTTCGCCTTCGATGTCCTCGGCAATAATCAAGAGCGGTTTGTTGGCCTTGGAGACTGCCTCCAAGATGGGTACAAGGGCCTTGGCATTCGTGATCTTTTCCTCGTGGACCAGAATCAGGCAATTATCCAATTCAGCCGTTTGATCCTCCAGGCTGGTGATGAAATGAGGCGACAGATACCCGCGATCGAACTGCATGCCCTCAACGACTTCAACCGTCGTCTCGTTCCCACGGCCCTCCTCGACCGTGATCACGCCATTTTTGCCCACTTTCGTGAACGCTTCGGCAAGCACCTTCCCAATGGAAGGATCGTTGTTCCCGGCGATGGTTGCAATCTGTTGCAGCTTATCCTTGTTTTTCACATCGATCGATTCGGCTTGCTTGGAAATGTATTCACAAACAACATCGACGGCTTTGTGGATACCGCGGCCGAGTGCCATCGGATCGGCTCCAGCGGCAATCATTTTCAATCCATCCCTGAAAATTCCCTCTGCCAGAACGGTAGCGGTTGTCGTTCCATCACCGGCAATATCATTCGTCTTACTGGCGGCCTCTTTGACGAGTTGAGCTCCCAGGTTCTCGTAGGGATCCTCCAAATCAATCTCCTCAGCCACCGTCACTCCATCTTTCGTCACCTTGGGCGAACCCCAGCCCTTGTCAAGCACGGCATTCCGGCCTCGGGGACCGAGCGTACTACGGACCGCACTGGCCAGTTTCGATACGCCCTCGGCCAGCGATCGTCTGGCCTCATCATCAAACAGCATCTGCTTTGCCACGGATTGGTTCTCCTTTTCGCGTTGTCGATTGCGGCCCGTTGCGGCGGGCGTTGCGTTTTGGATTGGAATAATCTGGTATCACATCCTGCGCGCACCACTTCTGGCAGGAAGGCCCTTTGGTGGTTGCGTTTATTGCAAGCAGCGTGCCAAGAAAACAGATCAAATCAGAACTTGTTTTGAGGAAAGCCTTTACGTCTATAATATTAACCCGCGACGAAGGATCTGGGGTGTCGGCTTCGATTGGACGATGCCAAACTGGCAGGATCAATTCGATTTCTCACGAACCCTGATCCAGTTTCGGTTGTCCTAGAAATCCAGATGGATTCCAGCGGCCACTATGGGATATATAATGGATTTCATGGGGCAGGAAAGTCCCTCTGCTCCATGGAGAGTGTCCTCCTGAAATCGGATCCAGAATCCTATCCCAGGCACCCGTCCTATTGGGCTCAAACGTATCCTCCACGATACGCACCCGCCATCCTGTAGGAGTTCCCATTCTCTCGTGACCGAATTGAACCGAACGCAAGGCGTCGCAAGCGAGTCGGCCATTCTGGCCGGTGTTCAGCTTCCGGATACGAAGTGGCACGAGGAGCCACTGGACGAATTGGCAGGATTGGTCAACACGGCGGGAGCCGTTGTGGTTGGCCGTCTTCATCAGAAGAGGATCCGTCCCGATCGGACAACCTATCTCGGCAAGGGCAAAGTCGAGCAGCTCCACCGGATGGTCCAGGCCACGGATGCGGATCTGGTCATCTTTGATAACGATCTATCCCCGGCCCAGACACGCAACTTAGAAGAGTCGCTCGGGGTCAAAGTGTTGGACCGGACCGAGGTCATCTTGGATATCTTTGCCTTTCGCGCCCAGACCCACGAGGCCCGTTTAGCCGTCGAATTGGCTCAGCTCGAATATTCATTACCTCGATTGAAACGGATGTGGACCCATCTTTCACGAATGAAGATGGGTGTTGGCATGCGAGGCCCAGGCGAACAGCAACTCGAAACGGACCGCCGCCTGGTCGAAAAACGTATCCAGGAACTGCGGCATGAGCTGGGGGCCATCCAACGACGCAAGGAACGGCAAGTCGCCGCTCGATCGGATCGCCGCACGGTTTCGATCGTGGGCTATACGAATGCCGGAAAGAGCACGCTGATGAATACTCTGACCGGTGCGGATGTATTGGTCGAAGATCAACTCTTTGCAACACTTGATACGCGAACCCGCCGATGGCATCTGCCTGGATGGGGGCCTGTCCTTTTATCAGATACGGTCGGATTCATCCGCCATTTGCCCCACCGCCTCATCGCCAGCTTCAAGGCAACCCTCGAAGAAGCCCGCCAGGCGGACTTGCTTCTGCATGTCGCCGATGCGAGTAATCCGGCCGTCATCGATCAAATTGCCGCCGTCTACGATGTGCTCGAAGAGATCGGAATCGAAGAGAAAAATACCGTGCTGGTGCTGAATAAAATCGATCGGCTCAACGATGGCCACTCGCTCGACCCGGTCTTGCATTGTTATCCGAATGCAATCCGTATTAGTGCCGTCACCGGGGATGGGCTCCAGAAAATGGCTAGCGCCGTCAGCGAGGCCCTGAGCCGTCATTTCTTAAATTTGGATATTGAAACGGATGTCAGGAATGGGCGACTTCTTGCATACCTCGCCGATAAGGGCGAGATTCTAAGCCGCACCTATCAGGACGAGCGTGTCCGGATTCATTGCCGTATCGATCGCCAGTATCTCGGAAAAATCCGCGATCATGAGGCGGTCATCCGGCCACATAACGGCAACGGGAATATACTCCCTCCGGATGCCAATTCCAGACTCGATTCACCATCCAATCAATCGACGGGCTAGCCCGTCGAACAGTCGGCGCTGTATCTGTCCATTTTTCATAATGGCTAAAACTCAATCGCCGAAAAAATGAACATAAGGAAACAGAGAACTCTTCCAAAAAACTCTTCCTCCGTTTTCTTTGTTTCCTTATGTTTAAAATGGACAGATACTCGGCGAGCTAGGGCGGCGGCGAGAATTGAGATCAAAAGAACGATCGAGGCGGGTTCGGGAATCGGTTGGATCGGTACTCCGGAATGCACCATCCGTTGCCATGCAAGAAAGTCGTTCCCATCCACAGTACGGTCCCGCATCGCATCCCCATAAATGAAACTGTCGATTTCAAGCCCCGTCGTGCCAAACATCGTCATCCAGATACTCAAATCGGCGCCGTCAATGCTCGTGTCGCCGTTAAAATCCTCGGGGCTTGTCACGGTGTAACCGAGGTCCCGCATTGATTGAATGGTCGTCCGACTCAAAAACGGTTCGTTGTAGTCTGGATCCACGGCACCGGTCATCAATTCCAGGCCCAGATCACGTCCCATGGAATCCGTAATTCCCGTCAAGGGTGAAAGAGACCATGGATCGTTCGGATTTCCTTCCTGCGAGCTACTCCGCATGCGCTGATCCCAGTGGCTATTGGCTGTGCCAGAGCCTCCAGCAAGTTCGACTGGCACGAATGTCGCGGTTGCGTCGAATTCATCCTGGTAACCAGCCAGCCCATACTGGCCCAAATAATCCCCAACGGGATCCTCCGGGGTCCAGGTATCGTTTGTGTAGACACCGTTGGAAACCCACAAAGATCCGATTCCCAGCACATGCCCCGTTTCGTGCGCAAGGAGTTCGTCCATGTAATTCAGCCCCGTGTTGAAATGCCCTTCGGGATCAACGCCGGAAGAGAATGATTCGATATAGGCGGGATTGACCTGGATATAGCCAGCCGTCGCGATCCGGAAACCGCCCTGCCAGATCGTATTCGTGTAGGTCGCCGCGGCCAGTCCGCTACTGGCGGAGTCGATTTCAATGGCGACGTGGTCAATCGAGATGCCTTGCGGATACCCCGTAATCACCCCCTCCCACATGGCCTCTGTCCGAGCCAGCGCTTCGTCCAGGATTTGGATCTGGCCGGTGGTGAATTCGGCGCTACTGGCATAGGAATAGACCAAATCAAACTGGGCATGCGCGCAATGGCAGGTCACGCCACAGAGCGCCATCGCTGAACACCACCAGGCGCCCATGAATATCCGAAACAGGGCATCGGAGCGTGCCAAAAGAATTCGCATGAGGCCGTACACAATCAAAACGAACACCCTGATCCGGATCGGAACGATTCATCATTTCTATCCTTTGATTTTAGGCTTCACCGATTGCGATTGTCAAACTTCTTCTCTTGAAGCCCAATTTTCAGGGGGAATCGGCGAAAGTAGTTGACATAATGTGTCACCCATGATCTAATCCCTAGCATTCCATGGCAACCGATCGTCGTTTTGAAACTGGTTTAAGTGCTTTGTCATTGCTAAAAAGATGAATGTCGCATTGTTCCAGACTCTTTTCTGGGACGGCCGATCCCCTTCGCTGGATCATCAGGCCCTTCAACCAATTTTGAATCCGGTCGAAATGGGAATGCCGGATGGCGAGACCGCGATGAAGGCGATTCGCGACGATGCCGAATATCAAGAGGCCTTCAAGAAAGCCTATGTCCGCGAGATGAACTATGAAGACCTCGGCCGGGCCATTGGTGCCTTCGAGCGGACGCTCGTTTTCCTGGACTCTCCATTCCGCCGGTTCCTCAACGGCGACAGCGACGCGATCTCGGACGAGGCGCTCGCGGGATTCGAACTTTACGATGGCAAGGCGCGATGCGTGACATGCCATCCGATGAATCCATCCAATCCACTCGGCTCCGATCACCGGTTCCACAATGTCGGTGTGTCGGCCCGGCACCAGGACTTCGAAGAGCTCGCGAAGCAGGCTACCAAGATCCTCGCGGAAGATTCCTCCGAGCAGAAATTGGATGAATTGGCCGTGGGAACCGATTTGAGCGAATTGGGGCGATTCATGATTACCCTCAACCGCGTCGATATCGGTTCCTTCCGAACGCCGCTGATCCTGAATATCGGGATCACGCAGCCTTACATGCATGATGGATCCCTGGCAACGCTCTGGGATGTCATGGATCACTATAACAAGGGGGGAGAAGCCAATCCGTTCCTCGATGGTGGCATCGAACCACTGGCGCTTTCCGAAGAAGAAATCGATCAGGTCGTCGCATTCCTCTTCACATTAACCGATGTTCGTTTCGCCGAGGAGAACCAGCAGCAATTTGAGTTGCAGCGGGCCGCTGCCAAGAAGAATCGACCGATTCGGGACGAAGCAATGGCCGAACGGTCCATCCTGCCTTTTGAACAGCGGGTCACCAGCTCAAAAAGCACAGACCAATAATCAAGGAGCATTTACGATGGCGACACATCCAAGCGTCGAAACCAAGTATATGGAGGAACGCCGCGAGCTATTCCACGGAATCCGGAACCTCGAACGGCGGTCGTTTCTCAAGGTATCGGCCGCGGCTCTCGGCGCATCCGCTGGCCTGGCCTATCCCCATTCGTTTACGCCAGTCTCCGTGGCGCAAGGCGCCGAGGATACGGGATCCGATCAAGCATTCCGATTCGCGTATGTCTCGGATTCCCATCTCTATGAAAAGGATGTCAACGACCGTTTCGTCCGAGGGCTCCTCCGCGCGGTCGATGATGTGAACAATCTCGATCCGCAACCCGACTTCGTATTCTACGGCGGGGACCTCGCGCAACTTGGCCAGGAAAAAGAACTGGAACTGGGCGCTCAGATCCTGAAAAACCTCAAGGCCCCGTTACGGATCATGGTCGGAGAACACGATTGGTACCTTGATATGGGCCAGAAATGGCAGGAGCTGTTTGGAGACCCCACGTATTCCTTCGATCACAAAGGGGTACATTTCGTCGTACTCAACAGTGTGGTGGAAGCCGATTTCTGGACCGAGCGAAACATGACGCCGATGGAGCGGATGATGACTGTTGCCGGCTTGGATAATAGTCTCCAGAGCCCCTTCACGGTAGGCCAAACACAACGGAAATGGCTCCAGGACGATTTGGAGAAATTGTCGGATGACGCCCGGCTGATCATCTTATCGCATTCGCCGCTCTACAAGCTCTACAAGCCGTGGAATTTCTGGACCGACGATGCCGAGGAAGTCCAGGCGATTCTGAATCGGTTCAAGAATGTAGTCGTGATTCACGGCCATACGCACCAACTCTTGACCAACCGGATCGGGAACATCCATTTCCACGGTGTGCTGTCAACCGCCTGGCCCTGGCCCTACGCGCCCGAAGGGATGCCCGAATTGACGATCGAAATGAGCCGCCCCGATCCGTTCAATCCCAATGATGGATGCGGGGATGGTGAGGTCCACGTGCACCCGGATGGATTGGTTGACAAGATCTATAACTTATGGAACCGGAATCCGGTCAGCGTCACGGCAGCGTACACTGCCAGCGGAGGTTCCGACAGCGTGCCTCCCAAACCGAACCGGCCCTCCTATTGACATACTGACCGCATGCAAGGAGACAGACCATGAATTGGACATTGATCCGTGGCAGCGCACGACGCGCCATCGTCTGCGCGATGCTGCTTTTTTGGGCCGCGTTTCTGGCGGGTTGTAAACACCCCAGTGAAACGGCCGAATTGGATGCTGCAGATCCTCAATCGGATGCCGGGAAGGAGACCGTCGCAACCGCGGATACGGTCGATGTGAAATCGTGCGACGGCGAAAATACCGTGCAAGTTGCCAAAGGGCTGACAGGCCAGGCCATGGCGGACGCCCTCATGGACCAGTGGCAGCGAAACCATCCCGAGGCGAACTGGGTGACCGAGGAGAAGGAAAAACACGTCTTCCTGCCTCCGGCCGATAATTCCGCTCTGTTGCAGGGCGATCAGGGTAAGGGCCACGTCTACGGCAACTTCACCGAACGCGACCTGATCACGTGGGCCCGGGAGGCCGAGAAGTTCGTTGCCGAGGGGTCCCGGATCTTTCATAGTGGGGATGAACTGGGTAGCCAGATCGCCGTCTCCTGCGATATGTGCCATCCCCACGCAGCCAATACCCATCCGGAGACCTACCCCAAATACCAAGTGCAACTGGGTCGCGTGGTCCTGCTCCGCGACATGATCAATTGGTGTGTTGAGAATCCCGTCCGGGCCGAACCGTTGGATCCCAATGGCCCCAAGATGCGGGCCCTCGAGGCATATATCATGGCGCAGCGGAAAGGAACCGTCATGGAGTACGGGAAACACTAGCCCGCATGTTTCATGTATTTCGCCGTGAGCGACTGCGGAAGGCTCATGAAATATGCGTCTTAGCCCGCGTTACCGGATCATTCGCCAGCCCGGCGCGATCAAAGCTAGGATCAGAACGAATAACAGTCCAGATGCCGGCTCTGGAATCGGGATCGATGGGCCACGGATCGTTCCCAAAATACCCGCTCGTTCGTTTCCATCCGGCGCCAAGTTGGCTAAGTAACAGTCGATCGGTTCCGCGGCAAGCGGGCTCGTGAAACTGAACAATCCCTGGCCACCGATCGGGATTTCGCTCCCAGAGGATAGCGAGAGCCAAGCCATTTCCCAATTATGCTCGGCCGGATCGTATTCGCCGTACCAACCAGCGGGCCCCGTGATATTCTGCAAATCGGCGTCCAGCCCAACATCCATAACAAACGTATTGATCGAGAGAGTACTCTCCACAGAATTACTAATCAGATATTCATAAAGAAACCCCCCGCCGGGGTTGCCCGAAATATCGACTGAAATTGTCGCCTCGAGTTTGTCCTGGGCCGTTAATGGACTGCCCATCCAAAGAAAACAGGCAACAGCCGAACCAATCCAAATGGCTCGAAGGAAACCAGAACGATGTAATTCCATTAGATTCCCCTCCATAACAAGAGATGAAAAGAATCAGAACCAATAGCAATCTAACCATATTCGTTTCGTGAAGTCAAGAAATTTTTCTCATTCCCGTGGACCCATTGAATATTTACCCGCGAATATTTATAGACTATTCTAAAACCGGTGACTCCTGTTGTGGCCCCTTGTTGAGGACCTGTCAGCTACAATGCAACAAGGATATTCCCAGACTCGCGCTTGCCGTTCTGGTCACTCTGCAATCCAAACACCTAAAGGATTCCAATCATGATCAAATGCATCAGTTACTGGTCGATGGAACAAGGCTTGTCAGGAACCCATCCAATCGAGGATGCTCTCTTGAAAGCAAAATCCGCTGGGTTTCAAGGTCTTGAGTTATGTATTGGGGTCGATGGTGTTTTAACACCTGATACATCCCAGGCCGAATGCGAGAAAATACGTCATCAAGTCGATGCATCCGGACTCATCGTGGAAACGCTCGCCAGCGGCATGAGCTGGGCCTATAGTCCAACCAGCAACGATGCGGACGTCTGTCACAAGGCAATGGATCTCCACGCCAAGGCACTCCAGCGGGCCAGTTGGCTCGGATGCCAAGCCATGCTCTTTGTGCCAGGCGTGGTCAAAAGCCCAATCGCCCCGAACGAGCTCATTCGCTACGATCTTGCCGTAGCACGCGCTCGTGACGCTGTGGCAAGCCTTTTGGAAGTCGCCGAACGCGTCGATGTGGACCTCTGCCTGGAAAATGTCTGGAATGGCCTGTTCTATTCGCCACTCGAGTTCGCTCAGTTTATCGATTCGTTCAAAAGCCGACGATTGGGAATCTACTTCGATGTCGGCAACGTGCTCGGTTACCAGCAGCATCCACCCCACTGGATTGAACTCTTAGGCCAACGTATTAAGCGTGTCCATATCAAGGACTATCGGGAAACCTTTGATTGGCAGGGGAGTTACTCCTTCTGCGAACTCGGCGAAGGAGACGTGCCATGGAAGGCAACCGTCGAGGCGCTCACCCGGATCGGCTATGATCGAACGATCGTGGCCGAAATGCTGCCCTACAAGCCCGGACAGCTCGAACGCACCCGCGCGGCCATGGACCGCATGCTGGGCAAGAAATGATTTCAACAGGTGGATCATTTCAAGTGGGATCGGACGACGGATGCCAGGATCTTGTAGCCTTTGGCGTTGAAGTGCAGGCGGTCTTTGACGAACAGTTCCTCTCGCGGTCTCCCTGCGTCGTCCATCGTGGCATCGAAGGCGTCGATGTAGTCCATGTTCTCGCCCTGGATGATATAGTCCTTGATGAGTTCGTTGGCCTTCTTCTCTCGTTCGGCATTGGCCCAGCGGGCTGGCGTGGCGTTGATCGTCATGTAGGCAATCCGTACCTTCGGCAGTCCCATCCGAACCTTCTCGACAAACGCCCTGAAATCGTCCCGAACCTGCTCGGGTGTTTTTCCGGCATGGATGTCGTTTCCGCCTGCCCGCAGGACGATTCGCCGCGGATTGTATGGGATCACGATCCGGTCCGCATAATGGGTGCAGTCCACAATCTGGCATCCGCCGAAACCGCGGTTGACGACCTTGTGCTCCGGGAAGTCCTGGGCAAGTGTCTCCCATCG
>JAFGFZ010000391.1 GCA_016930815.1 Pirellulales bacterium
CCGAGTCCTCACGGCGGTAGGAGATGAAAATTCGACGCGCCGGGATGGGCTGTCTGGTAGCTGGCTCCTGCTGGCTGGCAAGGAACCATTGAAGATCGTCTGCCATATCCTTGGCAGTCGTGTAGCGATCCGTGGCCCGCTTTGCCAATGACTTGAGGCAGATCCGTTCGAGTTCCCGTGGGATCTTATCGTCAAGCTGGCGGGGTGGGCGGGCTTCGACGCTCCGGATGTTGTCGGCGATCTCCGATGCACTCGAGCCCCTAAAGGGCCTCTTGCCAGTCAACAATTCATAGAAGACGTTGCCCAAGCTAAAGATGTCCGAGCGCCCATCAACTCGATGCCCTTCGCCACGGGCCTGTTCCGGGCTCCAATAAAGGGGTGTGCCGGCGTAGCCACTCCCCTTGCCCAAATCCTCATCCCGAATGGCCAGGCCAAAGTCGGCGACGTAGGGCTGGTCGGATTCGTCAATCAGGATATTTTCGGGCTTGATGTCACGATGGGTAATTTCCCGGCTGTGGGCATAGTGCAGCGCCTCGGCGATTGTGGCGACTTGCAAAGCAGCCTCGCGATAATCTTTTGTTGGCTGCTTGATTTTCGTTCGCAAGTTGCTGCCGCTGATCAGTTTCGAGACAACAAAGCAGCGGCCATCTTCGGTGCGGCCAGTATCGTAGACAGGGACAATGTGCGGGTGATCTAGTTGGGCCACGAGTCGGGCTTCGTTGAGATAGGCCTCGAGATCTTCTGGGCCACGGATACGGTGTGGTCTCGGCACCTTGATCGCCACTTCACGCTGCAATTCCGAATCGTAACCACGATAGACCGTCCCAAAACCGCCACTACCGAGCCGGCCACGAATTTCATAGCGGTCAATATGGTCTGGGACCGGCTCTTCTTCGTCAGTGGGGAGCGATCCTTGGCCATTGATGGTACTGCGGATGGTTGGCGTTTCTCGTTCGGAAGAATCGCGTCTGCAATCGTTGGGTGGTTCATGGAGTGCCACGGAGATCGCGGCAAGGGCCTCGAGCTTCTGCTGCAATTCCGGCATTAGCTCCGGATGTTCGATGATGACTGCCTCATTGGCAAGTAATTCACCTGCCTCCCGGCGCTTTGCGACTTCCTCGACAACCTGCAAGATCCGCCGAGTGCGGTCGTCGTTATCGAAATCTGCCGTTGGATTTCCCATAGCAATACCCCTCGTCGGAGGCAGTCCTGCCGGTATTTTTTCCACTATGGACCGTGCGCTTTGCGAGTTCCGCGAGTAGAACCTCTTGGAAAGGGTACATAGTGGCCGCGGGAAGACTTCTGTAATTCTAACAATCCGGCCGGCATGCTACCATATATTGCCGTGCAATCCTAAAGTCAAGAGTATACGAAAATGGCGTCGGAGGGTTAATCATGTCCGAAGACTTTGAATTCAATCAGCCCGCGAATCCGAACGCCGTCGAATCCTCATCCTTAGAGTCCATAGAAGACATATCTGGAGATTCTGAATTAGAAGAACTTCGACTTTTCGTTGGATCGAGGGCCCATTACTACCTGCGAAAGTGGGCCCCACTGCTTCAAGGTCGTACTCAGAGTACTGGTTTCAATTGGGCTGCATTTTTCTTTGCTGGTCTTTGGCTGTCTTACCGTAAGATGTACAAGGCAACTTGTATCTTATGGGCGATTCTGTTCGTTGAGACAATTGCCGAAGAAGTACTGTTCATTGGCATCTTAGGAAAACCGGAAGCTCCAACAGGAACTGTCTCCCTTATGGAGATTGTAATTGGCTCCATTTGTGGAATCTGGGGCAACCGCTGGTATCTATCCCATGCAAGGAAAGTGATATCTCGGATTCAATCGGAGAAATTCTTAGGTGAAGATGTTTCGCAAATGATCTCCAAGCGTGGTGGTGTAAGCCTTCTTTCCGCTGTTGGAATATCTTGCCTATGCTTTGCGATTAATTTTGTGGGATTTACTGTCGTCGACACATTGCTATATCAAGCCCGATTCGGAGATGTCGATCTGTTGGACGAAAAGGACAAAACGGGCATCCGCAAATACGAGGAAGCCCTAGTCAAGGCCGATCAAGGAGACATCGAGGCCGAATCACTTTACACAGAGGCCATTGCCTTATGGGAGGAAATTTTTCCACAGGCGACCGAGAAGGAATACCAGAAATTTGCTATCGGACGGCTCGCCAGTGCGCACCTCCAGCTCGGCGAATTGCAACGGCAATTGAACAAGCACACCCAGGCAGAGGCAACCCTTAGGAAGGCAATTACTTACTATGAAAGAGCGGTCGCCGCTGAACCGGATCGTTCGCTGACCAACCATAATTTGAAAGTGGCTCGTGAAATGCTCAACGGGTTGGTTGAGCAAAAGCTGCAGGAGCAGATCGATGAAATGTGTGTTGCCCGGCGCTTTACCGATGCCATCGACCTTTACCTACAGGGCATCAAGGATCAAGAGAAACAGGCCCGTTCAGGAAAGGATCATGAGGCAGCTGTATGGCGTTTGGCATATCGACTGGATCAGTTTGCCTGGTTCTTGGCCCATTGTCCGGACGGGCGTTATCGGGATACGAAGTCCGCTGTCCAACATGCCCAACGGGCAACGGAGTTGCAGCCGAACACGGGGGATTACTGGTACACGCTCGCCATGGTTCAGTATCGCAATGGCGACTGGCACGATAGCCTAGCATCCCTTGACAAGGTAAAAGCCGAATATGGTGAATTCGATGCCACGGATTGGCTTCTGGTTGCCATGAATTTGTATCAGGTCAACCAGCGAAACGAAGCGCGGAGCGCCCTTCGCAAGGCTATTGAGTGGATCAAAGAGCAGCAAAGGAAGGCCGAGGACAATCCACTCTTGCGATTCCGTTATGAAGTATTACGGCCAATTATCGAAGTGTTGCTCAGAGAGGCTAAAATTTTGATTGATGGTAACGAAGCTACTGGTATGAGAGTTGAAGATGTTGCATCCAAATTGGAAACAATATTTTGACTCCTCTGGAAGTATGAGAGCCAAAACTATGACACTGTACTCCAATTTTTCTCGATTGATAGCTTTCGCTATTATTGTTACCACATTTGCTACAGCTTGTTCCTCGCCACTGGTTCAGCCTACCACCATAGGGCAAGACATCCAGACTACTGCTCCTAGCGATGAGTCCCGGCAGTCTTATGAGCGGGGCATGGTTCATCTACGAGATAGGGAATACAAACTGGCGATTGATGAGTTCACCGATGCGATAAATCGTTTTCCGGAGTATATTGAAGCGTACGAGCAACGAGCCAACGCCTACGAAGCGTTGGAATGTCAGTTAGCTCGTGAAGGCAGCAGCGTCTTAAAGGGCCAGATGGCCTTAAAGAAGATGCGGGACCGCGGCAAAGCAGGGGATATCCGTGTTGAAAAAGAGCTAGCAAATGACCTTAAACAGTATTTGAAATTTCAATTTGCCGAAGGTGCCATCACACTTATCGGTTTGATTTTAGTTATTTGGATATGGATAGTCCGGCGACTTACCATCAAGACATTTGTTCTCTTGTTTATCAGTGCAATACTTCTTGCAGCTGTTGTTAATGTGCCATTCAGGTTATCCATTGGTGTACTCGCAATGCTCCTTGCTTCGATAGTCCTCCCGGCTGGCGAGAAATTTCATAAGAAACAGCCCTACGAAGATCATCCACTCGAAATCGAGTTGGCAAATCATAAAACAAACGAGATTCAGCAAGAGCAGGACTTAGTTTCTACGAGACCTTGCCCTCAATGCGGCCGGATCAATTCGATTTGGACGACGATCTGTCCAAGGTGTGGGAATAGAATCTCATGATGATGCTAGAGTCAATCGCAATGATTCCTGTAATTTACCAATCATCAACAAAAGTAGGATTTCCTGTAAATCCTGGACTAACTATTTCTTCCCTGCTACATTATGGAAAGTCAAATTTCTTATCACTCTAGGGGGACTTTAGTATGGCTATGCTCACTTCTCATCGTCCGTGGAAGCCTGTTTTAGCGGGTTGCATGCTGCTACTCTTCCTGAACAGTTTATGCGCGTCTGAAAACTCCGAAAAGCGAAAGTGGATGTCAGCCAACGGTAAGTCCACTGTCTTGGCCAAGTTGATTGAATGGGATGGTTCAAATGTCATCTTAGAACGTGAAGATGGAAGGAGAATTACTGTTTCTATCAATAAACTCAGCAGTCAAGATCGCGACTACTTGCTGTCGTTGACGGGTAATCCAATCATTGGTGACGGTTCAGAACGCAAGCAGTCGGCGACCACGGCTGCCGAGATCGAAGACGAAGCGAAGACGATGCCAACGGCGAAGCAGGCATTGTTGATCTATCAATTCCACTTGTCGGGCGCTAAGCTCACGGACAGCGAACGCCGCGCTGCCGAAGCCCGCCGAGACCACTGGAAGGAGCTTGCCGAGAAAGGTTATCAGCGGCTCGGTGACCAATGGATGCCGGGCGAAGAGGCCGAAGCTCAACGGAAAAAGGCCCGAGATAAATTCGATTACGCTTATGAAATGTTGCGGCTGGGCAACGGCGAACTTTCCGAAAAGGCCCTCCGCGAAGCAAGCCGCTTGGATCCCGACAACATTCAGGCTGACTTTTTGATGGGTCTCGTCTATTCCCTCGTGGTCGACAACGACAAGAAAGCGGTGCGGCACTTCGAAGAATGTCTGAAACGCGATCCAAACAACGTCGGGGCCATGAATAACCTGGCCATCTGTTGTTTCTACGAAAAGGAATATACAGCCGCGGTGCGGTATTGGTTACAATCCGTCGAGATTTCGCCGGAAACGCCCGCCTTAGCGCAAAACATCGGTAGTTTAATCAGCATTACCAGCCGTTCTAATAGGATCCGAATTCCGCAACGGCGGATGGAAGAGCTGTCTGCCGCTTACGAAGCCCTGATAACGCAACATGGACAAAGTCGACCCAATGCAATCGGGTTTGTATACCTACCTCCGACTGGGCTGAGCACAGACAAAAAAAGTGGAAAGCAATCGAGTGGCAGGCAATTAGTGGTGGTGGGCTCGGGAACCGGTTTTGTGATCGCACCCGAC
>JAFGFZ010000392.1 GCA_016930815.1 Pirellulales bacterium
CTCGCAAGTCCTTCATGCCGTCCGGATCGAATCCCTGCACTTCATCTGCCGGATCCGTGCCATAGTGCTCGGAACGTTTTTCGGGCTTGACGGTGCAGGACATTTTCTCGCCCACGCGGATAAGTTCCAGCGAAATTTCCTTGCCATCGCTCTGGCGGATAACCTCGATCAAGTCGCCGAGTTTATCCAATGGTTCGCCGTTGGCTGTGAGCAAAATGTCATGTTCTTTCACTCCCGCCTTATCCGCCGGGCTTTCGTCCACGACCGCTATCACCAGAATGCCCTGACTTTCGTCCAGCTTCAGATGCTCCCGCAGGATTGGATCGACTTGGCTGATCTGAATACCCAGGAAGTGATTTGGTGGATTGGCAGTGATAGAAAGTTCGATCTCATTTTCATCAGAAACCTTGTCCTCTGTTTCCTTATCTTCCACGATCGTGACAAGCTTCTTAATCACTTTGGCCGCGGGCTGATCGTCCACATCGAGATCCTTGTCGTCTTGGCCGACAAGTCGAATCTGAATTTGGACCGCGCCATCATCTCCTTGATCGAGTTGAACCTTTTGCACAACGGCATCGATTGCCCGCTGGACATCTTCCACTTGAACGTCCTCCGACGCAGCCACCTCCACCGCGACTTTTTCGCCATCCGGTTCTTCCGCTCGGGCCTGCGCGAGGTAACCGGCGGTGAAAATGACGGCAACCAACGTCGCCCATTCGGCGCGACCATGCCATCTTGTGTTGAACATGTTGTTGACTCCTTATTCTTTGACTAATGGGAATCGTTTGGAACAAATATGATCGAAGGTTCTCCTCAATAGACGGGCATACGAACGGGCATGATCCGAGTATCTTCCACGGGAACGTACATCCGCTGGCCATCTTGGAGGGGAATCGGAGCATAGCGGCGTTGGGTCTGGACATGATACCCGGACTTCTCCAACCGCCGCCGGAGCGGTTCCGGAACGCTGGTCGAGAATTGCCGCGGTATCCTGGAATCGAGATCGGGTTCCTTGATCAGCGTCACTGGTAGTTGAAGATTCCGTTGGCCCTCGCCATCGACGATTAGCATCATGGCATCCTCCGACAGCCCACTGGGGCCCGGAAGCCATGGATTCTCGGAAATTGTGGGATTCTGTCCGGAGGAATTCTGACCGGCGAGTTGGAATTTCCGATCAACGGTTCGAACTGCGTTGAGCGGATCGTTCGGCCCGTTTTCGGGCGGGAGTCCGCCGCGCCACAACAGGCCGAAAGTGAATGCGATGAAGAGCCCCGCCGCCAAGGCGAGTGGTCGCCAGACGCGCCAACCGTGGACCTGAGGATTTCCGCTGGTCTTGGCGAGGGTCTGGTCGCCAGATTGGTTGGGTTCGTGGATCAATTCGCGAAAGGAACCTCGCCATGCCTGGGCTTCGATAAATGCCAGGGCCACTCGCCGCCAACCGTCGGGTTCTCGGTCGAGGGCCTTGAGCAAACGCCGTTGCTGATCGGGATTCAACTCCTGATCGACCAGGCGGTCAAGCAAGGCATCGTCGATGATGGAATCAGGGTCAGACATGTTCGTGTCGAGTTAGGTGCTGCAGTTCTGGATCGAGGGCCGCCAGAATCGACCGCATCCGCCTGCGAGCCCGGTGCAGGCGAGCTTCGACTGCGCTGGTGGTAATACCTAAATGCTCTGCCACTTGGCGGTACGTCCAATCTTCGGTGTATTTTAGGAGTAAAATTTCGGCATCCCGTCGAGGCAGCCGGTCGAGGGCACGGCGGAGGAGGGCCCGTCGTTCCTCGGCAAGTAACCAATGGAGTGGATCCTCGGTTTGCGGAGGTTGAGGATCGGACCGATCCGCTGCATAGCGCTCTTGGAATCGGCGATCCCGGCCCATGCGGCGCCGGTGGAGCAACACGCGACGAATCGCCACCTGGTAGAGCCACGGCCCCATTTTCTTGGGATCACGGACCGTTCCAAATCCCTTCGCAGCGGCCAAAGCCACCTCTTGAAGGACTTCTTCAACGGCCTGCGGCTCTCCCAGACGTGCCCAAACGACGGTCCGTAGCCACCGGCGATGCTCCTCCCACGTAACACTGAAATCGTATTCCAATGTGGACACCGTCGCGGCCGGGATATTCGGTTGGGACATTACTACTGGATAGTTACCGGCCAGCCGGCCATCTTGCGGAAAAAATCCGGAAAATTCCGAACACCGGAATCCAAATAATGAAAGAATGCCAAATGGCCAAAATACGATACGAACAGTCGATTCTTCCTAGTGCTTTGTCATTGCTGAAAATTGGGATGCGAGGCGCTGGAAGCCTTTTGCCCATCAGATGTTCTAGAGACTCGCATCCCAATTCTAAGAGTTGTCAAAGCACTAGCCTGATTCGTCTGTCAACTTGGGCCCTTGGATGTCTGTTTCCGGAGGCAAGGCGAGTCGGGCGGGCTGTTTTTGCAGGAAGAACCAGAATCCAACGGCGACGGCAAGCGTCGCGATACTGATCCATTGCGAGATCGATAGCGGCGTTCCCAAACGCCCAGGCTCGTCGACTCGAATGGATTCTAAAAGGAAGCGGCCAATTGGGTAGACCGTGATCATCAACGCAAATACCTGACCGTCCCGCTGGCGGAAGGGATAAAATACCCATAATAAATACATCAGTGCCCCCGCATGGACGGCACTATAAAGCTGGGCCGGGTGGACGGTCAGGCTGTATTCCGGTGGCGGTGCGGCTGGAATTCGTACGTGACCGTTCGTTGTTCGGATATCAATCTCCTCCCCGCCGAAGAGCGCCTGCGAGAGTATGCGATACGCCTCTTTGTTCCGAGCGACTGGGATTTCGTTGATCGCCCGGAATCGATCGCCGACACGCAATCCCGATTGGTCTGCCCGAGTCTTGGCCTGCACCCAAACCACCTGGGGAACTCCTTCGGGATCGTCCGCCAATGAAAATCCGAATAACTGTCCCCGCGCCGCCTGGTGTTCATAAGGTGGGCTCAGGATATAGGGAGGGTTCGGCTTTGGGAAGGCAACCGCCCAGGGGTGCTCGCTCAAGCCGCCATAGCAGCAACCGTTCATAAAGCAGCCAATGCGGCCAATGGCCAGTCCCAGCATAACACCGGGTGCGATCAGGTCCGCCAGCGCAAGGGCCGGCAACCGGTTTCGGTGAACATACCAGAAAAAGGCGGCCGCACCTCCAATCAGGGCACCATAAATCACAAGCCCGCCCTGCGTGTAATTGACGATTTGCTTCAATGTCAATCCCAATGTCGCTCGGTGAAAATCCTGTTCCCAGTATTCCAGGACATAAAAGAGCCTCGCGGTCAGAATGCCAGCAATGATCATCCAGAAGCAGACCGAGATGATCACTTCCGGATTTAAACCCATCCGGCGAGCCCGCCACGAGACAATTCCGATGCCACTGACGACTCCCAGAAGGACCATGATCCCATAACCGCGAATTGGGACACCGCCAAGGTCTTCGAAAAAAGAGGGCAAGAAGTAGATCACGGCTCCGAGCATTACCATCACGGGCAGATAATCGGCCGTTTCACGCCCGAAACCGTAACGCCGGAGAAGCCATCCGAAGACCACGAGGCAACCAGCGGCCCATCCAGCCAACAAGAGTCCCCATCCGAACAGTGGCACGCCGCCAACTTGGAATGGAATGAGGAATAAAGTCGAACGCATCGCATGCCTCCCCGACCTACCATTCGATCCTACGGTTATCGATGAGACGTGTTTTGCCGACATGGGCAGCGAGAAGGACCATGATGGGACCATCGACCTTTTTCACCGGTGTGACTGTTTCGTCGGCGACTAGGGCGATGTAATCAATATCGATTCTCCCGGCCGCATGGATGTGTTGGCGCATCCGCTGGATGATGGTGTCCTTGTCGCGCACGCCTCGTTCCACAAGCTCAGCCGCTAATTCCAGGCTTTGCGCGAGGGCCAGGGCCCATTGATGTTCGTCGGCATCCAAATGAACATTCCGCGAGCTCATGGCTAGCCCATCCAATTCGCGTATGGTTGGGCAGACACGAATCTCGATCGGCACGTTCAAGTCGCGCACCATACACCGGATCACGAGTACCTGCTGATAATCCTTTTGCCCAAAGTAGGCGCGATCGGCTGGGGCCAGATGGAAGAGTTTCAAAACAACCGTGGCAACACCACGGAAATGGCCAGGCCGCTGTTCTCCTTCCAAGGGGAGCGCGGTTGGGCCAACTTCAACATACGTCTCGTGCCCTGGAGGGTAAAGTTCCTCAACGGATGGCGTGAAGACAATGTTGCAGTTCCTGGACCGGAGAGCGGCCAAGTCGGCGTCCAGATTGCGGGGGTACCGTTCCAAGTCCCCCGCATCATTGAATTGGATCGGATTAACAAAGATGGAAACGATCGTGAGGTCATTTTCACGGCACGAAGCATCGACAAGGCTCAGGTGGCCTTCGTGCAATGCGCCCATCGTAGGGACCAATCCGATACTCTTTCCATTGCGCCGAGCCTCCAAGACGGCCATTCGTAATACATCTCCACGTGTAATAACACGAATTGGCGCGGCGTCTAAGGTCTGTTTTTCAGTCTCGGTTACCATGGCGTTTCTCATCGCCGTCAACAGTCAACTCTTACAACCGGCTTTAATGAGTCGATCGCAGCGGAGACTTCGTAGGATATCCTATCCAAGGAAATGTGATTCAATCGCAACATGGGACCATGCCCAGGTTGCTCTGCATAAGCGCGCAGATTTTGGCAGATATTAAAAAAGTCTGATCGCTCAAGTAAATGAATCCATCCATGTTGCGACTCCGCTACATTCTTCCACACCGTATCGTCGGGAGCGTCGAGCACTACAATCAGTTGCGGGCAGAGGATATCAGCCGCCGCGGATTGGAACGTTTCCTCGACTGCCGTCCGCCTTAGATCCACACCACGCATCACCAATAGCGTCTGGACCAATACCATGGTTTCACGGGGCCAGAAATCACTGAGGATCTGGCGTGATTTTGAATCGGGGTTCGTATGGTATTCGTCTGGCGTCTTTGGTGTCCGGTGGTCACATAACCAACGGTCCCGCGAGACAAGCCGGCATATCTTGTCGATGCATTCTACCGCTGCGTCACAAGCGGAACCAGATGAACCAGAAATGACCCGGACCAACCAATCGTCTTTGGTGGTTGTGATTGGATTCATGATGCAGGAATAATGACATCGCTGGCGCAAAGTTTCAACCAATCCTGTCGCGCCGGAACCGGGCGGGCCACCCACGGCAATATAGGGATCGGCCCGGTTGATATGGTCGAGGAGATCCGCAATGGTCCATCCAATCGTCGGATGGCGCATCGCCGGTGCAATCGCCATCGCTGGTTCCAGGACGAAGCGCCGAAAAGACATTCTCGGATGGGGCAGGACAAGCGTTTGGGTCTGGAGTACCAGATCGTCATAGAAGATGAGATCCAGATCGATGGTTCGAGCGTCCCATCGGCACCCGCGTTTGCGGCCCAGTTGGTTTTCCACGGTGAGCAATTCCGCGAGTAAGAGGTCGGGGGGCAGGCTGGTTTCCAGGACCGCCGCCGCATTCAGATAGGTCCCTTGGCCAGCCGGCCCGCCTGCCGGAAGGGACTCGAAGACGGGACTGAGACTTGCAAGCCGGATGGAAGGGTGACCCGCGACCGCCGCCACGGCCGAATCGAGTGTCTTGTGGCGGTTGCCAAGATTTGAGCCCAATGCAATCAGCGCATGTGCCATGGATCATCCGTTTTTGGATTCGTCGCCCTCGCCATCCTAACAAAACCATGCTAATAAAAAACGGTATCTTCGGGAAAAATGGCCCGGTAAAACAAAACGGCCGGTCACGCATGACGTGCAAACTCGGCCGTTGCGGGAATTGGGGCAAGCCCAATTCAGATAATGACCTGGGGGGGACTTCCAGGCCGCGGTAGGATCCGCCGACAGTCGGTCCATCGGGTCGCCGCCCCCCAGAAATAAATATTCAGTTCGCTTCGCGCGCACCCTCCCCGCCCATATCCATAGCGGAACTATCGAACAGCAATGCCTCCCGACGCAATGCTATGCGGCGCCGGGGAAAAAAGAATATCACCTATCGGTTCGGATTTTATGCTTTAATGACGGTTGCGCAAGGGAAGAAACGGTAGGAGACAATTCCACCGGGAACTTGTCTGGCTTCCATTGGTCACCCTTGTCCATTTGTGGCGCAAACATCAACATCGTGTCGTCATGTTCCATTCCGGGCGGTGATAACTTCATCACCCGTGAATGACGGTCTATTGTGCCGAGTTCTAGCCATCTGTCAAGACACTTTTTTCGTTACAGAATTTAGCATCTGAAAAAGGGCTTGCATTCAAACTCGATTTCGCGCAGCACCACATCGCGCCGATCGACTTATGTTCGACAACATGTTTACAAAATTATAACGATCACTTGTCATTGCCAACCAATGCATTCACCAAGTGAAAATTTGAAAGCCCAAAGAATCCAGTCACCTGATTGGGACGGAGCATTGCCCGGCGATTTTCAGATCTCGGTTGTCATTCCGGTCTACAACGAAGTTCGAACAGTCGCCCAAGTGATCGAACGAATTCGCGGTTGCGGCTTACCGTGCGAGATTCTTTTAATCGACGATGGCAGTACCGATGGAACAGGCGAACTGCTCGAACGCTGGCGCGATCAGCCGGATCTTGTCATCCATTTCCAGGACCGTAACCAAGGGAAGGGCGCGGCCCTGCGGGCCGGATTCGCCCTGGCGACAGGCAATATCGTCATTATTCAAGATGCGGATCTGGAATATGATCCAAATGAATATCGGCGCCTGATTGCGCCGATCGTTCTCGGCGATGCCGATGTCGTTTATGGGAGCCGTTTCCAAGCTGGCCCGATCCAAAGACATGCCTTTTGGAGCTATTATGGCAATCGATTCCTGACCCGGCTCTCGAACATTTTCACGCGCCTCCATTTGACCGACATGGAAACATGTTACAAGGTATTTCACCGCGATGTGCTGGCGGTCCTTCGACCACAATTGCGCGAAGATGGTTTTGGTATCGAGCCGGAAATCACCGCTCACCTCGCCAGGATCCCGGGAATCCGAATCCTCGAGCTGCCAATCTCGTACAGCAGCCGCTCGTATGCCGCCGGCAAAAAACTCCGCCTCCGCGATGCCTTCTGGGCCATCTGGTGCATCCTACGCTACCACTGGATACGCTAAGTCCTTAATGAGCCCAACGATGTCATCCCAACGCGTGCCAAGCCCGCAACCCAAAAGGGCTTACAAACATGCGCGCACCACGCGCGCATGTTACAGACGAAGATTCTAAACTACTGCGAAGAGCCATGGATGGCGACTCCAATGCTAGCAGACGCGCTCTGAAAATGGCCATGAAGACCGTTCTTTTCACCGTTGGTCGCCATGGATTGGATCGCGGTTGGCTACTTCAGCGTGACTTTTTCAGCATTTGGTGTGGTATCGTTTGGTGGATTGCTCTATGATCCACCGGCCTGCATCTGGACTTACCTGATTGATACTGGGAACAGGACTCGGATACCCTCCAGCTCCCCAATTCCACAATGCCCGTCAAGGAGGACGTGCTGTGAATTCCATCAAGTCGTTCGCAATTCTAGCCTTGCTGGCTATTGTCAGCCTCTTTCTTTATTGGAAGATCAACGAGAAAGAGGTGAATCTGCCATCGGATGCCGCGGATCTTGCATTTGACGCCCCTCAGATTGACGAGACTGAGGTGGATATGGATTACCATCCAGGCCGAGCCGGCTCCATCCCTTCGAGCGATTCCATGGCCCCGCCATTTGATCCAAGAACCTTGGAATCATCGGCACCCGCATGGAACCAGCCCGTGGCACAGCCTCCGGACACCCAGGCGCTTCCGCCTGCCAGCAATCCACAGCCAACCAGGAAGACGAATCCCTTTTCGCAGATTGGACAAGACATCGAGTCCGGATCGAACGACGGTACGTATGGGCCGAATGAGAGGCGTGGCCCATCGGCTCAGGTGACCCCGAAAACCGACGCGTTCCCGCCACCCGGCGCGATAACCAGCCAGAATGACCAGGAGATCCGGGAAGGTCGCGTTTACGATGATTTGCCGCAAGCAGATCCTTCCCCGGCGCTCACGCCGTCGGTTGGGATGGCTCCTCCCACGACGGATGAAGCACCGATATCTGAGTTCGCCAGGAATCCTTATGCACCGGGGGATCCCAATACATCGTCCAATGGCACCCAATCCACCGATCCATCGATCACACCGGACCCCGGCGGGTCGCCCGATGCCATCGATCCCGTGCCTCCCAGCGCGTCTTCCACACCCTCCGGCGACAATCCCCCGATAAACGCCTTGACCATTGCACGGAAGACCGCCGAGGATCTTCTCGCCGAGGGGAACTACGCGCAAGCGCTACGGTTTTTGAGTGATTACTATGGCGAATCGTCTCTTTCGCCCAGTGAACAGCAGGAAATCGACACCCTGGTGAGCCAACTGGCTGGAACCGTCATTTACTCGACTCAGCATTTGCTTGAACCGGCGCATGTCGTTCAACCAGGAGAAACACTCGACAACATCGCAGCCAAATATTGCGTGCCTAGCCAGTTATTGGCCAAGATCAACGGCATTGCCGATCCGAAGAACATGCAACCGGGCACGGAACTGAAAGTGGTGCGCGGTCCCTTCTCGGCAGTTGTTGATCTTGCTCGAAGTGAATTAATCTTGATGCTCAATGGTCATTATGCGGGGCGGTTTCGTATTGGCATCGGCAGTGATTCCCCGCAATTGGTCGGGACCTGGATCGTCACGACGAAAGAAACGAATCCTGTTTACCAGGGAGCGAACGAGTCGATTGCCGGAGGTGATCCCAAAAATCCACTTGGCGATCGGATGCTGGTGTTATATGCACATTCCGACAACCGCGTCGCGCCAATCGGTATCCACGGCAGCTCGGCGACTTCCGGCCTGAATGATCCGCGTGGATTCATTCGCTTATCCTCCGCTGACGTAGCCGACGTATTTGATATTCTTTCGCTTGGTTCCCAAGTGACCGTGCGAAGGTAGCGATGCCATAGAACATGTACGATCCGACCGCACTTGCCACATTGATTCGCCAGGAGGCCCTGAAGACCGGCCAGTTCACGCTTGCGTCGGGTAAAAAATCCCATTATTACCTCGACTGCCGCAAGGTAACGCTCAACTCGCTCGGAGCCTGCCTCATTGCCGAGGGGATGCTGGACTTGTTGGCGGATAACCTACCGGACCTGGTCGGCGGCATGGCGATTGGCGCCGATCCGATCACCGGTGCGCTGATCACGCTCGCCGGTCTCCGCGGCAAACGGCTGCGTGGAATCATGATCCGGAAGGAGTCCAAGAAGCATGGCACGGGCCAGTTTGTCGAAGGGCCCTATGTCCCGGGCGAGAGGGTCGTGCTCGTGGAAGATGTTGTCACGACCGGGGGTTCAGCCCTGCTGGCGATCGACCGCTGCCAAGCCGTTGGATTGACGGTCGATTGCGTACTGGCCGTCGTGGACCGACTTGAAGGTGGCCGCGAGGCATTTGCCGAGCGCGGCTACGACCTGACATCGCTGCTGACAATCCGCGACCTGGGATTATGAGCCGGAGGGATTCTGCACGAGCTTGTCAAACGCATCCTCGCTTAGGATTTGGACGCCTAGCTCTTTCGCCAGGGTGAGTTTGCTGCCCGCCTGATCACCGGCCAGGACGAAATCCGTCTTCTTGGAGACACTCGTTGCCGTCCGGCCGCCATGCTGGCGGATTAGGGCATGGACCTGGTCGCGAGTGTATTTAGCAAGTGTGCCGGTGACCACGATGGTCTTTCCTTGAAATACCTCGGAGACTGCGCCCTGCGGTTCGGCCGCGGTCATGCGCACTCCGGCCAGGCGCAATTCGTTAATGGTCTTTTCACCCTCGTCACTATGTAAAAAATCGTAAATGGACCGCGCGGTGATATCGCCAATCTCCATAATGGCGCTCATCCTGTCCTGGTCGGCATTGAGCAAGGCATCGATCGAGGAAAACGCATTTGCCAGGATGCGCGCGACATGGGTCCCCACATGGCGAATTCCCAATGCGCCAAGCAGCCGTGCCAGACCGCGTTCTTTGCTCTTGGCGATATTTTCGAGTAGCTTCTCGGCCTGTTTCTGACTCATTTTGACCGGTCGTTCCAGGGCCGCGAGTTGTTCGCTATCGAGGCGGTATAGATCCGGGTAGGTCCGAACTTTGCAATCCAAGATCAATTGGTCGATTGCCTTCGTTCCCAATCCCTGAATATCCATCGCCGCTTTACTGGCAAAATGTTCGAGCCGGGCTCGAACATGGGCCACCGGCATGCTGGCGGCATAGGGGAGGTCGACAGGCCCCTTTTTCTCGAGTTGGCGCCGATCCAGATCAGTATCCAATTGCGCAGTGAACGTAATATCAAGATCCTTCAAGCCGGAAAGGACTTCCTGGAAGAAATCACTTTCCAGAAACCGCTGGACAGCGCCGGCTTGTGCCATTCCAATCCAGCAGGTTTGATGGATTCGTTCCGCCTTGGCCTTTCGGAGCCGCTCGAGGATCTGATATTCTCTCGCGATCGCGACCGCTTCGCGGCCGCCAAGATGCGGGATCGCCAGGCCGAACAGGAACCGGGCCAGCCCGCGATGGGTGCTCGCGGCAATATTCGCGACCAGGTTCCGTGCCCGCTTCGGGCCCCAGGTGTCGGTCCTTTCCAAACCGATCAAATCAGGGGCCGCGAGCCGATACAAGTCCGCGAATCCGGAAACGAGCCCCCGGTCGATGAGTTGGACGATCAGTTTGTCGCCAAAACCATCGAGGTCCATTTGCCTGCGACCGACGAAATGAATCAACCGCTCGCGCAACTGGGCCCGGCATTCCGGATTGATACAATAGCGCCCCGTTTCGTCGCAACCGGATAGCCGTTCGGGTTCCTCGCCAGGCCGATCTGGATCCGAGCCGGTGCGCTCGCTCCAAGCGCGAATGGCCTGTTGGCGTCGCTGATCGAATTCAACTTCGATCGCACCGCCGCATTCCGGACACCGCGCTGGCGGCTGGATCGGCGGCAGCCCTCGGGGACGTTTGTCACGCACAACCCGCACGACCTGCGGGATAATCTCACCCGCCTTCTCAATGACGACCGTGTCACCGATCCGGATATCCTTGCGACAGATCTCGCCCGCGTTGTGGAGAGTGGCATGGGTTACCGTCGTGCCGGCGATCAGGACCGGATCCATCGTCGCGCGGGGTGTCACTTTGCCGGTTTTCCCAACTTGCCATTCCACGCTAAGTAATTTCGTTACGGCCTGTTCGGCGGCATATTTGTAGGCGATGGCCCAGCGTGGGAACCGGCTGGTGTATCCCAACTGTTCTTGCAGATCGATGCGATCGATTTTAACAACCATCCCATCAACACCATACGGCAACTTGGCCCGTTGGCTTTCAAACTGTTCGATGACGGCCCAGACCTCATCCACCGAACGGCAATGCTTGATGAGCCGATTGGATGGGATACCCCAAGCTGACACGGCTTTAATGAATTCGGAATGTTTCGCAAACGGTTTGCCGCTGATTTCACCGTGGCCATGGGCTATGAACTGGAGTTTGCGCTCGGCGACAACTCGGGGCTCGAGCTGTTTCAACGTACCAGCTGTCGCATTCCGGGGATTTGCGAAAGGCTCTTCGCCGGTCCTCTCGAAAACGGCATTCAAGCGTTCAAATTCGGCATCGGGCATGAAAATTTCGCCACGAATTTCCAGGACGTTTGGTATTGGCATTGCATGCTGTTCGGTAAGTCGCAGGGGAATGGCACGAATGGTGCGGACATTCTGCGTAATATCATCACCGCGGCGGCCGTCCCCCCGGGTCAACGCCAGGGCGAGTTTGCCGCGTTCGTAGCGAATATCGACGGCAACTCCATCGATTTTCGGTTCGGCAACCAGCCCGCCGGCGATTGGGAAGCCGTTCCGGTCCGCCTCGGCAAGTATTGCCTCCAGCCGGACTCGCAGTTCGTTCCGTTGCGATTTCAGATTTTCCCGGAGCCGAGTCGTGTCGCCACCTCGCTTTCCTACCAGCCCGGTTTCCTCGGCATCTATTCGCCGTAAGGCCGACTCGATACGGGCGATATCTGGATCGAGGGCCTCGAAGCAGCGCCGGACCCATTTCCGCAAGCTTTCGGCGTCGTACGTGTTGTCGATCGAGTACATCGGCCGTGTATGGTCGACTGTGCGGAATCCATCGATCGGTTCACCACCAACCCGTTGCGTAGGGCTATCGGGCGCGACGAGGTCGGGATGCGCGGACTCCAAGTCTCGCAGCCGTTGCATGAGCCGGTCGTACTCGAAGTCGCTGATCTTTGGTGCTGCCTCAACATAGTACAATCGATCATGGCGTTGGATTGCCGCGCGCAGTTCGGAGATTTCCTTTTCGACATCTTTCGGCATCACAACCTCAACAGCAGGATGAGAGATTGTTGGGACTTTCGGGCACAACCGTGACCTGCTTGCCATTGGATGAATTTGGGATGAGGCAGAGGAATATCAATGGCACATCCCCCGTATTCCGGAATTGATGCACTTCATCCGGCGCGACATAGACCACATCGCCCACGATCAGCGGGCGCGATATCGTTCCCTCGAGCGCTTCACCTTGACCTTCGAGGATATAGATTTCATGCTCATACGCATGAAGATGTTTGGGTGTGCAGCCACCTGGCTCGACCGTGAATTGCCGCATCGCGAAGTTGGGTGCCAGATCCAGCGGCCCAATAAGATATCGCACATGGCATTTGGACGCGCCTTCCATCGTGACGGCCTCGGATGGTATTTGAGTATGATGCTGGACTTTCATCAATCGATTCTCCTATGGACCGAAAGCGTATCTAAAAAATCGGTTCCCTAGCCCCCGATTGCAGGGGGAGAAATTGGGGGTGAGAGGCAACGCCATTCATGTTTTCATCCGTGATCCCAGATGACCTGGATCCATGAACTCGAGCGTATTATACCAGATCAAGCGACCATCGCATGGTCATCCGCGGCTTTTATCTACGAACAATGATACTCGGATCAGTTCACCCCTTCCTATCCCTCCCCATCTTGTTTTCAGACAATCATCGGCCTAGAATCAGCGCGTCAAGGTCTCCCCTGCTCCGCTGCGCAAGCAACGTGTTTTTTTCAACCGTGCCGACCCGGGCCCATCGATGGAAACCAACACGACGAAGGTGATCCAGGACGCCACGTGCACTTTCTGCGGTTGCACATGCGACGATATCGAATTGCATGTCGAGGGAACTCGAATCCGCCAGGCAAAACGGGCATGTGTTCTCGGGAAGGCCTGGTTCCTGAACCACGGCGTCGAGGACAGGCCAAGCTGTCTCGTCAACGGACAGCCTGCGTCGCTCGAGGAGGGCTATGATCGCGCTGCAGAGATCCTCTGCAATGCCCGTTATCCGCTCGTCTATGGCCTCTCGGATTCCCTCTGCGAAGCCCAGCGAGTTGCCGTGTCGATCGGCGATTGGATCGGTGCGTGCATTGACACAACAACGAGCGTCTGCCATGGACCGAGTGGCATGGCTTTTCAAGGGGTTGGGGAAGTGACGGCGACACTCGGGGAGGTCGCAAACCGCGGCGATTTGATTATTTTTTGGGGAGCCAATCCGGCGGAGAGCCACCCCCGGCATTTCACGCGATACAGCTTGATGCCGAAGGGATTATTCATTCCGAATGGTCGCAAGGATCGCATCTGCGTGGTCATTGACGTTCGGCACACGAAAACGGCCGCAGCCTCCGACCTTTTTTTCCAGATCCGACCCCGCTCGGACTTTGAAGCTCTTTGGATCCTTCGGGCTTTGGCCGCAGGTTTAGAATTGGATCCGCAAGAAGTCGAAGTTGCCACTGGCATTGAGCTGGCCCGCTGGCAGGACCTGATGAATCGCATGAAGGCGGCCAAGTACGGTGTCTTATTCTTCGGAATGGGCTTAACAATGACCCGCGGCAAGCATGCCAACACGGAAGCTCTTCTCGCTTTAACTCGCGACATGAACGCGCACACGCGGTTTATTTGTAAGCCGATGCGCGGCCATGGGAATGTGACCGGGGCGGATCACGTCGTTTCGTGGCGGACGGGGTATCCGTTTGGCGTGAACCACGCCCGCGGCTATCCCCGATTCAATCCAGGAGAATACACGGCCACCGACGTGCTTGCCCGCAACGAAGCGGACGCTGCCTTGATCATCGCCTGCGATCCCATGGCCAATTTTTCAGATTTGGCTCGCAAGCAATTGGCACGGATACCCTATATTTCGCTGGATCCGAAAGTAACACCTACTTCCAGCAAAGCCACAGTCGCATTCATGGTCGCAGCGTCTGGTATTAACATATCAGGCACCGTCTATCGCATGGACGATGTTCCAATCCCCGTGCATGCAGCATTCCAGAGCCCGCATCCAAGCGATGAAGAGGTTCTCCGCAATATCGAAAACCGGATAAAAGCTCATCAGGGAATCCTGGTGTAACCCACCCTAATTCTACACTAGCTGGGCCCAATTAATTGGCACATCCATCCCAAACGGCACAGACGTTCAATCTTGTCTCGTTCGATTCGCTGCCTGCCTCCCTGTGACCTATTATTGTTCAGGTGGTGGAATTTTTTGCATCAACATCGTCCGGCCAAGTCATATTAACTCGCACACCTGTTTTCGGACTTGGCACGGTCTCTATGGATCGCAGAGACACAATGACATTGCCTTGGTGATGCGGAATGAATCCCGCACGAACAATATAAGTCATGACGCATCGCAATCGAATGCTCTCTGTGCTTGTTGTCTCACAGGCGATCTGCCTGTCGATCGGGCTCTGGCTGCAGAACCGGTTCGTGACAGCAATTGCAACATGGGAGGCTTCAACGGCCGATCACACAATCAATCCAATCGGTTCCGAAATATCTCCCGCCACGGATATCCCAATCCGCAGTGCAATGGACACGCAGGAACTCTCCGCGAAGCATTTCCAGGATGCCATGGTCACGGCCATGCCATTCGGATTTATCTGGATCATCGGTCTGCAAGCAATCGTTGCTTACCTGGTCATGACACGTCTGCAGTTCACGCATTCCCAAAAAGAAATACGGTCCCACGAAGCTTCTCTGACCAGGGCCAAAGAATTGGTCCGAACACGTGACGCGGTCGTCTTTGGATTGGCCAAGTTGGCCGAGTCCCGGGATCCGGACACAGGCCATCATCTTGAACGGATTGCCCTCTATTCAACTCGCCTGGCAACTGCCCTGCGTCGTGACCGGCGTTACCGGAATGTTATTAGCCCCACTTTCGTGCGCTCCATTGGGATCAGCTCCGCATTGCATGACATCGGAAAGGTCGGCGTGGCCGACTCGATTCTA
>JAFGFZ010000393.1 GCA_016930815.1 Pirellulales bacterium
CAACGGATCCAGCGGACAGGGAATCAGGTCGGGGGCTCGCTTCGCTCGGTATATTCAACTCCCCGGCCGCTGATCCTGAACGTTACGATTTTCCACCCCTCAATTCGCACCCTTCCTGAACCTCCCCACTCCCATTTCGTTGCTCTCTTTTCGCTCAGGCCCTCCGTGCCCGCCGAATCCGCTCCGCCAACTTCTCCCTATCTTCTCTCGAGTCCCTGATCTCAGTTTGCACTACAACCGCCACCGATCCACCTTGGATATCGGCGACGAGCATGCTGTCTGTGAATCATTGCTCGGCGGAAAAAAGGATCGCCTGGATTCATTCAGTATCCATCCAATGCAACCTTTCATTTTCCTGATAACGCATATACTTTGCCCATCGGAGCCGTCATTTAGTATATTGGCCTCCTAGAGACTCCCAGTCTCGTACAGGGGACTTGCACCCCATAGCAATCACGCCCGTGCCGGGCGTACACAAGCGTTGCACATGGCGCCGCGGAGCCGAACGGTTTGACAATGGCGTATCGTCCGCCGCGGCCCGGTGAATTTTAACGTTGGCGAAAACACTCTTTCAAAGAGGTCTAAAAGTGAGTCTAAATTCAAGAAGCGACAAATGTATTGAGGAAGGGCGATGGTTCCTCAAAGACACCATCCGCCAACAGGTCGATTTCTCACGCACCGCGCAGAGCCGGCAATTGCCAGCGCCGCCTCTCCAGAAACCGTATACGCCGGACAGCGTGTGTATAAGCCTTCCCGATGGTGCCTCGGCGTTGGCTCGATTGGGTCGTATGTCAATTGGGGAGGCGATTACCAGGCGGGAAAGTGTGCGTGACTACTGCGAGGCTCCACTAACCGTCGAGGAACTTTCCGCTCTTCTCTGGGCAACACAAGGCGTCCGCAAAGTGTTTGGCCCAACCTGTGCGATTCGCACCGTGCCCTCCGCGGGTGCTCGCCATGCATTTGAAACCTATATCGCCGTCAGCCGGGTTGACAAGATTCCATCTGGCCTATATCGATTCTTACCCTTTGACGGTCAGTTGGTGCAATTACGGGTTGATACGCAGATTGGGCAACAGGCTGCAACTGCCTGTTTAGGACAGGAGTTTGTAGCTGGCGCCGCCGCGATCTTCTTCTGGACCGTGATACCCTCGCGCATGGAATGGCGTTATGGTTTGGCGTCTCACAAGGTCATTGCCATCGACGCTGGCCACGTCTGCCAAAATCTCTATCTGACGTGCACAGCCCTTGGGGCGGGAACCTGCGCGATCGCGGCCTACGACCAAGCCGCATGTGACCGGCTACTTGGCGTTGATGGAGATGAGGAATTCACGTTGTACATTGCGCCGGTTGGAAAACTATGAACCGTTGTGAACAACAGGCCGAGCAAGAATCGCGAGGCTGTAAGAATTCTAAACGACGCCAACCAGCAGGCGTTCTTCTCATTTCAAGTCTATCTTCCCGGATATTTACCTTTCCTCCACCCGATTTGCCTGTAATATCGATCTGCTTCAGAGGTATCATTCGATGTCTAACCAGATAGCGTGCCATGCAATTGCGACCGCATTCGTGGCGATCCTGTTTTGCCAGGCCGAGCGGCGTAGCCGTGGCGGCCGTTGGATCTCCCAACAGATTCTCCCACGCACTTTTGTCGAAGCAGCACGGCAACCGGCCCCTTCCATCGTGGGGTTGCCGGAAATTGATGCGAAGACGTACGACAATGCGTCAGACCACTACGGGCTCCTGTGGTGGAACAACGCTGACAAAACGCTCAAGAATGTACCACACGATGCCTATTGGTCGTGGGGATTGTACGATAGTCTGATCGTCGTGATTCCCAGCCCGGATATTGTCGTAGCGCGGGCAGGCAAAGCGTGGCAACGCAAGTCGGACGGTCACTATGATATCTTGAAGCCCTTCCTCGATCCGATAGCGGCGTCCGTTCACGAGAAATACCAGGCACCTTATCCTAGGAGCTTGATAATTCAAGGTATCCAATGGGCGCCCCCTTCGACCATTATCCGAAAAGCGAAAGGTAGCGACGAAGGAATCCTACTCCTTGTAAAATGAGGGATATTCATGAGGCTTTCGGTCATGCTGTATGCTGTGATCTTGTCCTTTCTGGCTTGGAACGCAGACGCTGCCGATCGCGGCACGTTTGCCAAGTGGTCGAAGATCGAATTGATTTTCACTGGCCCCCCATCAATGGGACGTGGGGAGCCAAATCCGTTCGAGGTGCGCCTGGATGTGCACTTGAATAGTCCCAGTGGAAAGATTTACCACGTGCCTGGTTTCTACGACGGCGATAGCACAGGTGGTTTGAACGGCAACGTCTGGAAGGTGCGTTTTTCGGCCGATGAGTCAGGCGAGTGGACATTCAAGACCACCAGCACCAATCAGTTGCTGGACGGAAAGACAGACCGTTTCACCATTGTCGGGGTATCGGCCAAAGCGAGAGGTTTTTGGAAATGGGGCCGGCTTGAATGCGTCGGAACCGCGGAGAATCGGATTCGCTATCTCAAGTTCCGCGACGGCCCATTCTGGTTGAAAGCCGGCTGCGATGATCCGGAAAACTTCCTAGGAAACTACCGCAACTTCGACACTCCCACCGAGCGTAAAGCTGCCGTCGACTTTTTGGCCGAGCGTGGTATCAACTCACTTTACATAATGACAAACAACGTGGCTGGTGACGAGAGAGATGTATGGCCGTGGCTCGGCCAGTCAGCCGCTGAAGCGATATCCCACGCTGGTAAAAATGCTCGGTTTGACGTAGCAAAACTTGACCAGTGGCAAGAGTTGTTTGAGTACATGCAAACGAAAAGTGTCGTACCATACCTCGTGCTTGAAGATGACAGTGCTTGGAAGGGCTACGATCATGTACGTTACTACCGTGAAATCATTGCTAGATTTGGTTACCTGCCGGCGCTGGTTTTCAACTTGGGGGAGGAGCACAATGAGAACTACCAGCTATCGGAAGCATTGGACTACATGCGGCAACTTGAAAAACTTGATCCGTACGATCATCCGCGTGGCATCCATAACGTGAATCTCCCAAATGATATGTACATCGACGCGGAGCAAGTCGACTTCACATCGATCCAAACGGGCAGTCCAGGAAGCCGCGGAGGCATCCAAGACGCCTTGGAACACAATCAGCTCGCAATCGACTGGATCGAGGGCTGCGTGGCCCGCCAGCGACGTATTCTGGTGGTTAACTTCGACGAGGCTCGCCCAGAAGAATACCGTCGGTGCTGGTGGAGTGTTTACTTGGGCGGCGGTATTTGGGAAAGCCACGTCCACCAACCATACGACCGCCCCCTGTCGGCGTGGGAACCGGTCTGGACGCAACTTGGTGGCGCGAGGGCGTTTATGGAATCGCTTCCATTTTGGGAAATGCAGCCGCTCAACAAGCTGGTCCAGGATGGGGACGCGATCTGCCTCGCCAATCCCCCCAAGGCTTACGCACTGTATTTGCCCTCCGGAGGTAGTGTCACGGTGAAACTTGCTCTGGATGCTACCTACCAGGCTGCTTGGTGGGATCCGGCCAATGGCCAAGAAGCAAAATTTCAGGATCAACAGATAATCCAAGGAGGCTCGCAACGACTGACTGCTCCAGGCAGTGGCGATTGGGCTCTCCGCATTATTAACAAGGGTCGACAATGAAATTGGGAGTCTCAACTGCTATTATTTTGTGCTGTGTCGTTTTCATCACTCCGTTCGATACGAAAGAGGTGAAAGGAGGCGAGCCCACTGCAGGAACGAGTCCGGATGATTACTTCCCGCCACCGGAATCACAAGGCGGCTGGCGTAAACTCAACAATCCGCAAGAGATCCGTCGCCTTGGCGGCATGGATACGGCAAAACTGAACGAAATCAAAGAGTGGTTGCTCCAGAGCGATCACCGCAACTTCGCGGCGGTGGTGATACGTCACGGCTTCATCGTGCTGGAAGTTGAACGGGGCAATAGTGCCAAGACCGACTCGCGCCGAGTCGCCTCCGTCTCCAAGGCGATTTGTGCGACCGTGTTGGCGATTGCTTCGGAACAAAGTCAAAATGGGCTGATGCCAAAACGGATGACATTTGATGATTCGGCATTTGACTTCATCCCGTGGGCAAATCCGCTGAGCGATCCGCGGAAAGCCAAAATCACAGTCCGGCAGCTCTTAAACCACACGTCAGGGATTACGCCGGAAGCCACTGGAGCAAAAAACCGGGGACCGTGGAACCATGTCCTGGGGCATGATGGCGATCCGCTGACGGCCCGGCTGGCGTTCGATCCGGGAACCAAATGCGGCTACTCGACAATTGCCTTCTATCACGCGTCGTTGGTTTGCGAAAACGTCACCGGGAAACCATACGACCAGTTTGCCATCGAGGCCTTGTTCCAACCGATTGGCATCGAACACTGGTGGTTCGAACAGTTCGAGGGGGGAGGCATCGACGGCAACGCAAAGTATGGGCGTCATGCATCGCATGGCATGGGCATGCCAGCACGCGACCTGGCTCGACTTGCCTACTGCATGTTGCGCGGCGGAAGGTGGCAGGACAAGCAGATTGTTCCTCAATGGTTTGTTGACCAGACGGGGGCTCCGACGCACGACGTGAAGGAGCCGGAACTACGATTCCAGCGCGACGCCGAATCGTTTTCACACGGTTGGGAACTGCCTGCTCGCTTAACAGACAACAATGGAAGCAGCATCCCCAAGGATGCGCGCTTCAAGCCAGGCTCCGGCGGACAAATGATCGCCTTCGTGCCTAGCCTCGATCTGGTTATGACGCGCCAGACAGGTGGTAGCGGTGCGTGGCAGTACGAAGAGTTCGTTCGGCGAGTATGCGCGGCAGTTATCAAGTACCAATGATAAGAACTTCCTCAAGTCGCAAAATAATTGAGGGTGTCTGGGAATTGGGAGGGCGAAGCTCCTGCTGAGCCGGAACTCTAGTACCGGCATGCGGCTCGGCAGGAGCCTCGCCCTCCCGAAAACCGC
>JAFGFZ010000394.1 GCA_016930815.1 Pirellulales bacterium
CGTTTAGGGCCACCCCGTTGGGGTTTTATGGAATATATTGCATTATCTATCCCAGGGTTGCGAGACGGTCGGTACCCTCCCGTCTCTCCACCCTGGGCTCGAATAGGGTCGCCCCCTTGGGGCTGAGGCTTCGATTGACTTGTGTAAAACAACGAGGGCTCCGCCCCCGGATTTGTCAAAATTGGACCCAGCCCCTGTTTTGGCGTGCTGTTGATCGCGCGTGTTCGTGGGTTTGGGTGTGTGCGAGATCTCGTCGAAGCACGCTTTGACATCCCCTTCGATCACCCATGTGAACCCAGTCAGCATTGCATGCTCGGCAGCGGGCAATGGCATGTTGCGTGCTGCGATTGGGTCGAAACTCGTAGGAACTGTCGTGAAACTCGGCTTCGTAGATCGGCTCCAAAGCCATGCGAATGGCTTCCTGAACGATCTAATCGCCTAGACAAGGGACGGATGCCCAACGCCCGCATTTTGCCATGGACAGATACACCAAAACGCGTGACAAGATCTTGAGGTGTCATGCCGTCAACGGCTCGGGGTGTTTCCAGGGATCCCGGTAGGGCCGGCGAAGTAGCTTCGTTGCTTCTTCATCTTTGGGTACGGTATGTGTGGTTGGATCGAACTGGATGGATCGGTCTAATTTCAGGGCGTTATTCGCCAGGATACAGCAGGAGGCCGAGATATGTCCCTGTTCAATGTCCGAGACAGGCCGACTGCGATTGTCAATTGCCTGCAAGAAGTCCCGCATATGCCCGCGAATCGCGGAAGCCACCGGCTGTTCGAGTTGAATGGTCTCCTTATCGGTGACATCTTCTGGATACTTATCAAATTCAGTCAATGCTTCCCCATGAAGTTTGGGGCCATTCCCGAGGGGCTCGAAATCGTACTTGAGGATACCGAATTTCAGGGTGCCTTTGTCACCATAAATCGTCGCGCCCCACGAATATTCAGGATCGGGCGATGAGCCCCAGGACCTGTGGGTCCAGAGAACATTCAGATCATTGAATCCGAAAATTGCTGTCTGCGTATCCGGTGTGTTGGAGATTCCATCCGTATGCACGAAAATGCCACCACTGGATGCAATCTGTTTCGGCCAGCCCAGGTCGAGCATCCACCGGACGGCATCCAACATATGCACGCACATGTCGCCGATAATACCATTCCCATATTCCATAAACGCCCGCCAGGATCGTGGATGGGTCATCTCGGTGTAGGGACGCATCGGTGCTGGACCCGTCCACATTTCATAATTAAACCAATCCGGTGGTGTTAGGACCGGCGGTTTCCTGCCCGATCGCATATGATAATAGCAATAGGTTTCGACCTCTGCGATATCGCCCAGCAAGCCCTCGCGAATCACTCGATCGCGGGCTTCGATTAAATGCGGAGTGCTCCGCCGCTGCATCCCCACTTGGACAACTCGGCTATGTTTCCTCGCCGTGTCCAGCATTGCCTTTCCCTCGATCACATCGACACTGATCGGCTTCTGCACAAAAACATCGGCTCCTGCCTCCATCGCGGCAATCGCCGGCAAAGCATGCCAGTGGTCGGGAGTATCCACCAGGACGATATCAAGATCCTTTTCAGCCAACATCGCGCGATAATCTTCATACAACCTTGGCTTCTTTTTCGAAACCTGGCGGTTGGCAATCAAGTCGCCGGCATGTTCCAGCATTTTCCGGTCAACGTCGCATAATGAAACGACTTCCACATTCTCAATCTGCATCAAACGCGTTAGATCACACTTGCCGTACCACCCGCACCCAATGAGCCCAACGCGCCGCGGCCGGTTCGAGCTGGATGCAAATGCGGATGCGTTCAGCGTGGAAAATGCCATCGCCGCGGTACCGGCACGGAAAAAATCTCGTCGATTCATGAATCGTACCTCACATAGGAATCATTGACTGGGAGCGAAAACCTGGAACTCACGGATTGTCGGGCCTTCGTTTGCCTTCAGAATCCGGAGCCGGATCCGCTGGATCGTGATGGGTGTGAAATGGAGTGACCATTCGGGCCCGATCGTTGTCCCGGAATGAAATGTCTTCCATGTCGTTCCATCCAAGGCTTGTAGTTCGAATGCCTGGATTCGTTTGTACTCGGCCGGTTCATCAATCATAAGACTCCCGATCCGCAGCGGTTCTCCCAGATCCACTTCCATCCATGCCTCCGATGTGCCGGAGTCCGTTGCCCAGCGGGTTTCAGGATTATCATCCAGTGCCATTGCCGGTTGGTATGTCTCCATTTTCTGGAAGACATTGGATGCGGTCGCTTTCTTTCCGAATGCCAGCGAATCGCTGCGATACAAGACGGCGGCCGGTTCGATGTCGAAGGCAGGACAATCCACCGTCAATTCGATCACCGTGGCAATTGGATCGCGATTCTCGTTGGGGACATGGACCGAGATATTCTCGGTGGTTTGTACCACTTCTGCATCAAGTCCCCCCGGCATTTCATCGTCGATGATCTTCGCATCTATCGGTGGCAAGAGGAGCGGTCCATCCTTGAGCCAGTTCATCACGTACAGAAAGATCTTGTTCTCTTTGCATGTTGATGCGCCCCACCTTCCGGGTTGGAACGGGCCGCCACGGGTTCCATAGACGCCATTTCCATGCTTCGCCAGCCAGGCCCCCATTTCCTTGAGGCGATCGACCTGGCGCGGTTCGATTCGGCCATCGGGCATCGGGCCGACATTAAAAAGCAAATTCCCATCTCCTCCGACCGTCAGAAGCAGGGTCTGAATGCATTCCTCTTTGGACTTCATCGTGTCGTTCGGTTTCCACGCCCACTGCCGGCAGATGGTCATGCACGTTTCCCACGGCCGATCGCGGTTGAAGGCACCGACACGCTGTTCCGGCGTGTCGTAATCGCCACTCGGCCCTTGGTAGCCGCGGTTATTGATCGTGATATCTGGTTGCAACCGGCGGACCAACGCCTCGACTGGCTTGCCGCGTTCCGGGCCGACTTCCTGAGGCACGTCAAACCACATTGTCGAAAGGGGGCCGTAGTTGGTGATCAATTCGGTGACCTGGTTCTCCAGGTGTTTCATATAACGGTCGAGGTTCGGATTGGTTTTTTTTGTCTTCCCACCGGGGCTCCCTAACGGGAAATCGGGATGATACCAATCGCATACGGAATGGTACGTCCCGAAGCGGATCCCCTGCTTTCGACAGGCATCGCTCAGCTCCTTGAGGACATCCCGGCCAAAGGGTGTTTCACCAATATCATAATCCGTGTACTTGCTTGGCCAGAGGCAGAATCCGTCGTGGTGTTTCGACGTGATAATCAGATATTTCATGCCAGCCGCCTTGGCGACAGAAACCCATTCGTCAGCATTGAATAGAACCGGATTGAACTCTTTGTAAAGCGCATCATATTCTTTCTCTGGAATCACGCTGCCCCGGGACCAGCCGATTTCCGTCCCTTTGAGAGATACCGGACCCCAGTGAATAAACATGCCAAATCGCATGTCCTGCCATTTTTTGATTGTTTCAGGTAATGCACCCAAATCATCGCCCCATGCGACATTGGCCATGCAAGCGATCAACAATCCAAACAAACTAGTTTTGAACGAGAATGCCATCGATCGCACCCTTTCATGCATCGGATTGCCCCCGAACCCAAACATACGATCAGTCTCCAAACGATGGACCTTATCATAGAATATTTACATACGAATAGATAGTAGCTGTCTTTGGAGCTTTCAATGCATTTCACCGAAAGCGAAATGCACCGTAACCTAGAGCAACGCCCTCGTTGTTTTACACAAGTCAATCCAAGGTTCAGCCCCAACGGGGCGACCCTATTCTAGCCCAGGGTGGAGAGACGGGAGGGTACCGACCGTCTCGCAACCCTGGGTAGGCTTCCGTTATGCCGCGGGGCGGAGCGATGTCGTGGCGGGAATTGCGAATGGGCCGACAGAACCGTGGAGGCGCCCATCCCAAGAATGCGTGTCGATCGATAAGAGAATCCGCTCGGCAACAGCCAGGGCATCTCGTCCGGAGCCACCATCGACACGCGGCCGGCGGCCAGTGCGGACGGAATTGAAAAACTCGCGTTGTTCTTGCTCAATGGCGTTCTGGGCCGGAGGCGCAATCGTTTCACGGACAAGAACATCCTCGAAAAGTTTTTTTTGAAGTTGCTGTAATTCTTCGTTTGAGAGCTGGGGCGCGTTGAATTGTCGCGTGAGAACAGCGCGATTCGGCCGCAGAATGGTCGCTTTCCCGGCAGCATAATCGATTGCGGTAAATGACTGGGCAGAATAGACTTGCATCGCACGGCGGATCTCGTAGCTGACACGCGATGCCGAAACCTGGGCTACGCATCCATTCTCAAATACCAGTCGAGCTGTGGCCAGATCCTCGTATCCCCCCAAAACGGAAATCCCAAGGGCCTCGACATCGGCAACGGGCGATTGGACTAGTGCAAGAATAATATCCAGATCATGGATCATGAGGTCGAGGACAACGCCCACATCGAGCGACCGGCCTGGATAACCGCTGCAGCGCTCGGCGACGATATATTTCGGATCCACGATATTTGGCAGGGCTGCAGCCAGGGCCGGATTGAAGCGTTCCACATGGCCGACCTGAAGGATCACATTCGCTTCATTCGCCCTTTGGACCAGGTCGTTCGCCTCGGCGAGCGTTCGCGTGAATGGCTTTTCAACCAGGACGGGTATCCGGGCATCGATGCAATCCCGCACAATGGAGTAATGGGCTGTTGTGGGCGCGGCCACGATTGCGGCATCGATCGGACGATCCGGTTCCCGGAGAAAGGTTCGATAGTCATCGATCGTGGCGATGCCCAGTTCTTCAGAGACGATGGAGCGTGCCGATGTGGAAGGATCCGCGATTGCCAGAATATTGATCTGTTCTTGCCGATGTGCGATTCGAGCGTGAATTCGCCCCAAGTGCCCTGCTCCGATAACAACCAGTTGGATTGTCTTCACGCCGCGACTCTCCCGGCTTCACGGCTCCGGCCATGGCGCCCTTCGGACTGCTCCTGCAAGAACGCCAGGAGTTGGTTCACTTGCGGCACGAGTTGATCATTACTTCGAAGGATTTCCCGAGCATGGTCCAAACCCACTTTCGCGCGGTAGATCAATCGGTGGGCCGCGGCCAGGCAGTTAATCACATCCGGTTCAAAATTATTCCGTTTCAGGGCAACGATATTAATGCATCGCGGCCGAGCGGGCGAACCTTCAACAAGCATGAATGGCGGCACATCGTGCAGCACACGGCTCAAACCACTGATGAAACTATAGCTACCGATGGTTGTGAAATGGTGAACTCCAACACTACCGGAAATCGATGCATGGTCATGGACAATAACATGTCCGGCGAGGAGGACACCGTTTGCCATGATAATGTGATTTCCAAGCCGGCAATCGTGGGCGACATGGCAGTTGGCCATCAGAAAATTCCGATCACCAATCCATGTAATGCCATTCTCCTTCTCGCTGGCCCGGTTGATGGTCACACCCTCGCGAATGATATTCTCATTTCCGATAATGACTCGCGTATCACTGCCACGGTAGCTGATATCCTGCGGCTCGCCTCCGATGACTACATTTGGGTAGACCATGTTATCATGGCCCACGCGAACATGACCCATGACGGTCACATTATTTAATAGAGTGGTTCCTTCGCCGATAGATGCATGCGGTCCGACCATGCAGAACGGTCCGATCGTAACATGATCCGCGATTTCGGCTCGGGGGTCGATCGAAGCGAGATGGGATATCTGTGCAGCCATTGCCGTAAACGTCCCTTATTATGCACTCGCTCGGAGCATTGGACTCTCCACGACAGAGTGTGTTTCTAACAAGACCTTGACTAATTCAGCATTGAGTACGTGGCCGCTTCGGTAGCCGACGATATGGCCCGAGATATCGCATTCGGCAAGCGCGAGATCGCCGACGATATCGAGAATTTTGTGCCGAACACATTCGTTTTCGAACCGCAAGCGGTTTTCCGTTGGGCCATCCTGGTCGAAGATCAACAAATCCCGCGGAGTAACGCGCCGGCCAATTTTCTGGTTCACCAATACTTCCGCTTCTTCGCGCAGCAAGAATGTCCGGGCCGGAGCCAGCTCACGGCAAAAGCTGTCTGGATTGATGGATAGACTGTATTCCTGCCTTCCAATCGGTCCCTGATGATAATCCAGGCAGAAATGAATCGAGAGGCCAATCCCATAGTTGGGGCGAGCTTCAAGCCAGGAATTCTCGTCGCCAACTCGGATCGTGCGATTGACCATGAGGCAACGCCGAGGTGCTTCCAGTTCGACAATCCCAGCAGCAGACAGGGCATCCACAAACAACCTTGCCGAACCATCGCAGCCTGGCATTTCGGGTTGATCCGTCCAGACTTCACAATTGTCGATCGCAAGACCAGCCAAGGCCGACAGGACATGTTCCACCATTTCGACACGCAATCCATCTTGTTCCAGCACGGTACGGCGTGGTTGATCAATACGGTGATCCGCCGAGGCTGGAATACGAACAGGGACTGGAAGATCCCTGCGGACGAAGGCGAGTCCCGAGTTGACTTCGGCCGGCCGGAATTCAATGGATACATCGCGGCCACCAAAGAAGCCAAATCCATCCAAGCGAACCGGTCTAGCGATCGTGCACTGTTGGGCCAAAAGGGGCATTCGGATTCGAATCCTTTCGTCAGGGTACCCGTGATACTCGCATCGATTATCTTCGAGGTGATGCTTGCCGGTTTGGTGCTGCCGCGGCCTGCGTCCGATTCACCGCGGATGGCGTCGCGGCTCCCCGATTGACTGTGGCAATGATATCGTCCGTAATATCAATGCTGTTCTGAAACACGATCGGCTGGTTGATCACTCGGAGAATCTCCTCGCGGCGGTTCGAATCAATCGGTTCTCCGCTATAACGCAACACAAGTCCGATGCCGTTCCGCTGGGCAAAATACTGGACAGCACTTTGGACTTCAAGATATGTCTGATGATAAGCACTCGCCTCCTCTTCAAGGAAATCTTTTTGCCGTTGTGTCATCTTGACATTGAAGTCGCCTTTCATCTGGGTTAATTCGTTGTCGAAACGTTTCCAGTCGGGCGTTCCGACTTTTTGCATGTCCCGCTGACCTTCCTTCTGTTTAATCTTATCGCGATCAACCTTGAGTTCCTGCTCGATCGCTTCCATCTGATTTTTCATGCCATCCATCATTGCTTTGAACCGAGCGTGATTCTTAAAGACGCGACTGACGTCAATCACGGCAATACGAAAGGCCGTGACATTCGCGCTGCTGCTCGGCACGGCACCGGCAGGATTCGCGACACGGGTTCCAGATGCCGTTGGCGCGGCGTAACCGCCTGCTGAAGGCGTGGTACGATAGGCACCTTGGTTTGCCGGATTGGTGGTTTGCGCTTCAGTGGCCGACGAAAGAGAGAAGCTAAGGCTTGCAGCGATTGCTGCCGAGAGATAGAAAGTTCGCACGGTCAGCTCTCCTTGCTGAACAGAGGTCATCCTTGACCGCCTGGAATACCTCGCCAGACGGCGTAGCGTGTGGTTCGGATTTCCGAGCCACTCAATGGCGGGTGGCATTTTGCCGAGAATAGACCCCCGCGTAAAGGCCAGTTTCTGGGTTCCATGGGGTCCGGCAGTCCGGATCTGGAAAATCGGTTTTGACAGATATTCCCCGACCCGCTATCCTCCCCACCCCCCACTTGGAAGGACTCCGGGGCGTGGAACTGGCCCGGCGACTCCTCCGAACCCTAACCCACCCATCCCGTTACATTCGGAACCTGCCTTCCCCAACTCGGCTCCGGCGAAACAATTTTTCTCATGGAATCCGGGAGAATAACCCTTGAATGCGTCATCGACTGTGCTGATTCTCGACCGTTCGGCCGAGTCCCGTCACGTGTTGCGGACACTCTTGGAGCGGCAAGGAGCACGTGCTGTCGAAACAGGTGCGCCGGACGAGGCCTTTCATATGGCCCAGGTCGATCCACCCGACCTGATTATTGTCGATCTGGACAACCAGCCCAGCTTCTCTCCCCTGGACTCCCATGATTTCCACTCGGTACTAACCCGCAAAGATATACCAATCCTTGTGATCGGAAGTCAGAAGCAGCACCGAGGCCAACTTCCCGGCCATTCTCTGATCACGAAACCCTACCATTATCGTGACTTGCTCCGTAGAATCGAACAATTGCTGGACCATGCCGCTTAGGAATGGCCGGTTAAGATTCCTTCTCTTATGGCCCCTCTTCCCCTGGGAGGGTCAGAAAGAGGGCAACAATCGGAAAGCCATTTTTCGGCCAATCTTCAGCGGTTCGTAGGGGCTGCAATCTGTCGGGGAGGCACTGACGTGCCATCACTTTTCGTCATCCAAGGCCGGGACCAAGGCTCGCGGTTCGAGCTCGAAGAACCGGTCCTCACCATCGGCCGGATCGGATCCAATGCGATTCAACTCCACGATACGGAAGTATCGCGCGAGCATGCGGTCATCCGTTATGATGGCCAGGATTTTACTTTGACCGATCTTGGAAGTTCCAACGGAACCTATGTCAACGGCAATTCCATAACGGAATGCCAGCTCGCCACGGGGGACCAGGTCCAAATCGGCCGGACACTTCTACTCTTTACGGGACCAGCTGAAACCAGTGACGATCTGACCGACCAAATCAACATCGTCTCCCATCCGGAAAAAGATGACGGATCACGTATTGTCCATGCGATGAGCCAATCCGAGGGGAGTGATCTTTTCAGTTCTTCGGCCGATCTGTCGGCTGCACCGTGGCTTGCTCGGGCACGGAGCAATCTGCAAGTCATGTATCGGACGGCCCTGGCAGTGAGCCATACCCTCGATATCGACCGGCTCTTAGGCCGGATTATGGACCTGATTTTTGAATGGGTTGAAGCCGATCGTGGTTGCATTATGCTGAAAGAGCCCGAATCGGATGAATTCGTGCCCAAAGCGCACCGGCAACGACACGCAACCGCCTCGGTCGACCGTATCTCCATTAGTAAAACGATCCTCGATTATGTCACCGGCCACAATGAAGGTGTCTTGACCAGGAACGCCCGCGACGATCAACGCTGGGATCCCACGCAGAGCATCGTCCAACTCGGGATCCGCGAGGCAATCTGCGTTCCCATGCAAGGCCGCTATCGGATGGTTGGAGTCATCTACATCGACACATCGGTCTCACCCGTCCGCGCCATGGTCCAATCGAGTGGCGCTTGTAAGTTCACCGAAGAGCACCTCAAATTAATGATCGCCATCGGCCATCAAGCGGCTTTGGCTGTCGAGGACACCAACTACTACAAGGCCATGGTCCAGGCGGAACGGCTGGCGGCAGTCGGCCAGACGATCGCATCGCTTTCCCACCACATCAAAAATGTCCTCCAGGGCGTCCGGGGCGGGAGTTATTTGATCGAATTGGGGCTCGAAGATCATGCCGCGGCCCTGAAGGAAAATCCAATCAATCCGGACAAAAGCCGCGCCGCTGTCGCAACGATCGAAAAAGGATGGAAAATCGTTGAAAGGAATCAAGAACGAATCACTACCCTCGTCATGGATATGCTCACGTTCAGTAAGGAGCGTGAACCAGAACTCGCGCCTGCCGACCTGAATCGCATTACAAGGGAAGCTGTTGAAATGATGGAAGCCTGGGCAAATGAAATGGATGTGACTCTCCAATTCGTCCCCGAAGCCTCCATGCCAATCATGATGTTCGATCCGGAGGGACTCCACAGGGCAATTCTGAATATTATCAACAACGCAATCGACGCCTGTGATTGCACGGATGATGGGCTGGTGGAAGTGCGTACTGAACTGGACCGGGCCGCCGGTCTTGCCCGCGTCATGATCCAAGATAATGGCATCGGTATCGAACCGGATGACCTCGAACAGATTTTTAAAATTTTTGTCTCCCGAAAAGGGGGCCGCGGAACGGGCCTTGGCCTCTCGGTGAGCCAGAAGATCATCAAGGAACACGGTGGGCAGATCCGAGTCGAAACGGAACCCGGCAAGGGCAGTACTTTTATTCTCGAACTTCCAGCGATCTTGCCGGAAGGTGACAATGGGAACATGAAACAAGATACTCTGGTAAACCAACGGTTTAGGTAGGATCGTCCTCATGCCGGCACGTACGATGCACGATCCGTTCCCCTTCATCCGGTATGTTGAACGGCACGAGACACTTCCGTCAACCAACGATCGCGCGCTGGAATTGGCCCGCAATCCCACAATTCCACTCCCCGCACTCATTGTGGCTCAGCAGCAAACAGCGGGACGTGGCTGCGGGACCAAAGCATGGTGGAGCGAACAAGGAGCCCTGACATTTTCAGTCGTGCTCGATGCCATGCGTCCCCTGGGGAAGTGGAAATTAGGCAAATGGACCTGGCCGCTTGCCCAAAATACCTTATCCAAGCTATCTCTCGCTACCGCCGTGGCAGTAAGTGATGTGTTGGCGGAATTGGCTCCGTCCGTGCCGTGGGGCATCAAGTGGCCCAACGATGTCGTTGTGGATGATGGGCCCAAGTTGCTCAAAATCGCGGGGATCCTCATCGAAATGCCCGCATCCATTCCATCAGGCCGACACCGGATCGTTGTCGGGATTGGAATCAATATCAATAACTCACTCGCCAATGCACCCAAAGATGTCCAACAACGGGGTATCAGCTTGTGTGATATCGGAATCAGCCATTGTCATCCCGATCATTTACCCTGCAAGCTTGTCGATTCTCCCCTGATCGAAAGAAGAAACTATCCACTGGATGATGTGCTCCAACGATGCTTGATCGCTTTGGAACGGTATGTTTCTTTGCTTATTGAAAACGATGATCGGCTCGTCAAAGCTTGGCAAACGCGATGCCTCCTTTCGGGCCGGTCGATTCTTGTCGAGCATGGGAATCAACGGCACGCGGGCCGATGCCTGGCAATCGACCACGATGGGGCGCTGCTGCTGGATATGGATGGGCAAATCGTTCGTTTTTTGAGTGGGAGCGTCATTGTATAGACTGAATTATGGAATTCCTTCTTTCATGGCTTCCCATCGTTTCAGGGCTTTCAGAAGGAACTCACGGTGTTCCGCCCGGTACAGGAGATCCAAAGCCTCCTGGGGTGTCGCCCATCGGCGCTCTCGCAAGTCGGCCTCATCCCAAGCCGGCGCGGTGTGCGTCACGGCCATAAGATAAACGGTGACGGACAGCGTTGTGTCCCATTTGGAATACTGATATTTCCCGAGCGGTTCCCCAAGGATGCTACCCTTCAGCCCCGCTTCCTCGTCCGCCTCCTTGTAGGCCGTTTCTGCCGCCGTTTCACCGGGATCGATGATCCCTTTCGGAAATCCCCAATGGCCATGGCTGATCGATGTGATCAGACAGACTTCCGTCTGCCCTGATCGGCATCGCATTGGGATCGCGCAAGCCTGTTCAATCGGATTGTGCAGTGGATATAGATCTTCATTCATTAGGAAAGATCCCCCGACCAAAGGGTGCCGCTCCCGGTTGAAGCAGGAATTGCTGTAGGCGATCCAAGTTGTCGGAACCTATCAGATCCACTCCAGCATCGCGAAGTTCCCGCCAAACAGCCTCTTTTTCAGGTGTTCCCCAGAAGCGGATTCGCCGATTGCGTTCATGGGCTTTCTTGACCATCTCGCGGAGTCGTGCCTGTTCGTTCTCGGGCATGGCACCGTGACCTCGCCATGTGAAATGAGCTGACCACGCATCGCTGATCAGCGGCATGAGATGCGGATGGATCTTTGAATCGAGATCGCCAATCCGCCCGTCGATCCCAACGCGCCGCTTTGGGTCTTGCTCAACCTCCTTGAGGGGCCGGTTCCCACTTAGTATGGCGACAACGGGCGGATTGGATTGACCGTGGATTTCGGTGTTTGAAAAGAGAATATCATACCGTCCCAACACCTCGCGCAGCCGTTGATATGTTGCCCCTCCATCGGTCTTGATATCAATCAAAAGAAGAATGGGAATCTTGGTATCTGGATAAACCCAGCCCCCATTCGCCTGCACCCGCTTCCGTAGCGGATCCAGATACAACCCCTGGAATGTCCGTTCAGGATGCAGGTTCCATCTGTCATGACCAACGAGCAATGAATCACCGGCAAGATGTATGTCGGCCTCAATACTGCAAAAACCGCGATCGAGAGCATCCAGAAGCGGCCGTGCCTGTAGGTAATCATTGTGGGCATGGGCGTGGCATAGCGGCTTCACCTTCTGCACAATCTGGGCGGGCGATTCCACCTGGGCCCAGCCCATGACTCCGATCCAGGACCATCCGACAACCAGACACAATAAATGAAGCATTCGTTTGTCAATCATTGGAACGCGGTATTGGCGCGGCCGAATCCGAATTTCGAAGCACGAAATCAAAAACATGGAATGGTAGCATAACATGGATGGCCTTCAGAGGGCAGAGTGGACTGCCAGATGAAGCAACTGGGATGGATTCACGGCTTTGCTTGTATCTGCCCATTTTGAAAAGAAGCTAGCAGGAAACGGAGGAAGAGTTCACTCTCTCTGTTCAAATTCAAAATGGACAGATACCGTTGTCCCAAGGTGGTCCGGAGGACTGGCATTGTCAAACCATAACGAATGCGTCGGCTTTGACGGTCCCCTTGAGATGATCGGGTCCCGAAAATCATCTCTCCAGGCCAATTGGATCGCATGGGAGGATGTCTCCATAATCCCAATGACTTTCCTGAACTATGGGGTTGAGTGGAACCGATATCGGGCAAAGCCGATCGGATTGATCGGGAGGCGCGCCCTGATACCATGAACATCAAAAAGCAGTGGCTCGTTCCAATTCGATCCTTTTGTTTCTTCAAGCGGGCCAATCTGGTTCGTTCAACTCAGTTCTCTTGTAAGAGGAATTCGCCATGGAAGGCACAATCGACTCAAGCATCGCTCCGGTACGCTCGAAAGGCCGAGCTTCCAATGGTTTTCGTGATCCACGATCGCCACAAGGATTGATTTGGATCTGGAAGCCGGCGAGCATTTTGGCCATGAGCCTGGTGGCGACTCTCCTGATTGGCTTGATGACTTCCACCAATCGGGCGGATGCCGCCACCTTGGTCCCGGGATCAGGTGAGAAAATCAGCAATGTCGGGGACGATTTTGAAGCCGAGGATTGGGATTATACCTTCAACCTCCCAAAGAGTAGCTATGACCTGGACCATAATATCCGGATTCCGGGTGGTTCTTCCAAGAACGGGCGCTGGGCGGAAAGTGCGAAACGAGGACAGCCCGACTTGATCAAGCGGGTTGAGACACCTCCGGGTGGTCTGGAAGGCAGCATGGGATCCTTGCTCCTGGCGACCCGCAATTCAGGCATCCCTGGCAACATCTCGTGGCAAATGCAGCAGGACGATTTCCTCGTCAACACCCGGCAGCAGATTGGTGGCTATCTGTCGGTCAGCCGGAATCCCAGTTGTGTTGTCCGCGTTTTCCTCCCACCCTTTGAAAAGTGGGAAAATCGGACCGGTTCATCCTTCGCCCTCCGCGCTGATTGCCGTGGTACCAAAGGGAATGGAGGTGCACTCGAATCGTACTGGCCCGGCATGTTTATTCATTTCGACAGCGAGACGGACCCCCGCTTTCAAACGGATGCCGCCCGGTTTCTCCTCCGGGCTGGACCTCGCGGATATGATTTCCGAGGGCCGGAAATCAAAGAACTCGGCTGGTGGACTCTCGGCATGTCCTTCACGGCAGATGGCCAGATCCATTATTACGCCAGCCCGGGTATCGATGACCTGACCGAGGAGGACTATATCACATCCCAACATCCATACGGATTCCGTTGCCAGCAATTCCATACCTTCTTTTTCAATGTTGCCAACATGGACAATGGTAAAACATGGTCCACTCCATGGATCATTGACGATGTGGCCCTCTATATAATCCGACCCGAGAGCCAACAAACGGCGAGCCGAAATCAGAGGCCACAACGGTAGTCACTGAACGGAAGGAATACATCGTCAAGATGGCCGTCCATCGTGATGCGAGGATAGAGGCGAGGATAGAGGATCAACTCTTGATACTTGACATTTCCTTTTTGAAGGGACTTCAAGTATCGAGCTAGTGTTCGATCACTCTTGGCCCTGGCCTCTAAACCTTGAAGTACCCGATGCACTCCGCTGCCGTCGCGATAACCGAAGTCCAAGGCCACGGCCGTCATCCGTTCACCGCCGAGGCGGACTCGGAGCCAAATCGCCACGCGTCGGTCTTTCTCCTCCGCCACCAGCCTTTCGATAATCCTATCCACGGCTATTGCCCGGAGGTCCTTCCCCATTTATCCTGTTGCCCGGATGTAAGCTTCCATGGTTTCTTTTGCGTCCAGAAGTGAATCGGCCTCGTAAAGGAGAGAGACACCTGTAGGGAATCGGTCCATAATTCGGGCGGTGGCCAGATCGTATCTTGAGACTTTCATGCGTGTTAAGGGTATCCGACGTCGTTCGAGATGCACATAGAGCTTATCCATGTCGTTCAATTCAGGTTGCCCAAGATCCAGGCAAAGAATGGAAGGCAATTCAAGAAAGGCGAGTGCATGAGATTCCGCTTTTCCGCAAATGTGGACGCCTCCTCCGCCAAACTCGCGCAGGACCTGTTCGTCATGAGGAGCGAGCAGAGCACGGTACATTTCCGGAGACACCATGATCACTGAATCATCTCGAAGCAGGATTCCTCCCTTGATCATTACGGCATGTTGGTGTGAGAACATGCCCGGTCCATCGCTCAGGTATGGCTCGAGATATCGAGCAAAACCAATCTGGGCCGTCGCCATGACCTGAAGGGCCTTGGAGACGAGATCCTCATGAGTGTAAAGTTGCGTGAACACGTCGCTTCCGACGATCAGCTCAAGATTGTCGAAAGGTCCCTGCAAATCCGGCAATACCAATCTAACAAGTCGCTTCAGTTCAGGATGTTTGAAGAACACACTCTGATAGTATTGGTACATTTCTACCACTCGGGGACACCAGCCTCTTGAGAAATCCAACGGATC
>JAFGFZ010000395.1 GCA_016930815.1 Pirellulales bacterium
GAACTCTAGTACCGGCATGCGGCTCGGCAGGAGCCTCGCCCTCCCGAAAACCGCAAATTCCAGCGTATCGAATTCCCGGACACCCTCCACTATTTCAAAACGCGCCGATGCACGATCGAATAGTAGCGAAATCGTCGCGGCATATGGGAACCGACCGAGCCGAGCAGGATGACCGCAATGAGAAGCGAGGACCGGTATGGCCAGAACCAGGGGATCGCGCATAACACAAGCAATTTGCTAAGAACCAGAATACCCCGACCCTGACAACACCAGCGAAGTCTCAAGGAAGATTCGAGCAGAATCAGGCAAACTCCCGTGAAGATCGAGAGGTAGAACCAAATCCACAGCCGATCGGGATCGACATCAAATGCATGACCGCCGAATAGAAGGCCGGTTGTGCCGATGTGCGTGGTCCGGAAGGCAATGTTGAAAACTCTCGCCAGAGGGTATCCATCCGATGGTTTTGAAAGCTCTGCGTGATTCGGCGGTTCAATTTCCATGGCAATGGAGTATCCCCAATCCGGCCGGCGGCCGCAACCAATCGTAGGCGGGTCTCTCCGAGACCCGCAGTGCCATCCCGTCATACCATCCTGGAAAGGTGCGCGCACCATGTGCCGACCTGACGCGGTAAGAATCTAGCGGCCGGCGGCCACAACCAATCGTAGGCGGGGTATCCTCTAGTATCAGGTGCTCGAATGATTCATAATGCCCTAGATGAATACCAGTATCTCTCAAATAATGGAAGAATCGAGATCAATTCCAGAACCAGGAGAGTCCAGTTTCCACACAGCCATGGCGCATCTATATCGGGGTGAGATGCATCGAATGACCGTTTGGCGCCAGCGGTTGGACGTGACCGGCAACTGGGCGATTTTACTCGTCGTGGCCCTGATTACATTCACGTTGGGATCCCCCGACGTGCCCCATTTCACGCTCCTTTTGGGTCTGGCATTGATTGGCATATCCGCCTTGATCGAGGGGCGTCGTTACCGGCATCTTCATCATAGCGGGTGGCGATTGTACCTGATGGAACAGGGTTACTTCGCCCGAATGGTTTGCCCGTTGTCCGAATCCCGCGTCGCCAACTGGCAGAAGGCGCTGGCGAACGATCTGCAACGGCCGCGGCTTCTCATCAGCTGGTTCACGGGTACTCGCGTGCGGCTGCGCCGCAATTATCTGATGATCGTCTATTTCGTGGCAGCGGCTTGGATTACCAAACTCTTCATCCATCCGGGGCGACCCAGTTCGGTCCAAGAATTCGTGGATCGCTTTGCTATTGGCGATATCATTCCGCCCTGGCTGGTCATTCTCTGCGGATTTGTATTCGTGGGTGGCATGACGGGACTTGCCATCTCCTGTCCGGCTTCTGAAAAGATCGAGAAATGGCATGGAGCGTTCGAGCGTGGAATGCACGCATTCGATGGGCCGGCCCGAGAGGGAGAAAGTAGTCAAAACGGCGGTTCGCCAACTGGTGACCATTGAGCAGGACGAGGAATCCGAGTAAGGTAAGGTATCCGCGAGGATCGAATCTCAGAACCCTTCAGGATCATACGAATTGATGGAAGGCCACCCAGACTCTTTCCCACAAACACAGGAGGCATCCAACATGGACCGCAGGACATTTATCAAGGCGGGGGTCGGCTCGGCAACGGCAATATCCTGCTTGAATTCAACAGTCCACGCCGCTCAGGAGAAGGGCTCGGATAAGGAGGTTGCCTTGCGAACGAAAATTGCCGTGAATCCGGATTGGTTCCAGGGTTCCCATATCGAACAGATCGAACAGATCGCAGCCCATGGATTTCCCGCATTTGAGTCGCTCGGATGCGGATCTTGGGACGACAAGGAAGCGGTACGGGGTCGCTGTGGCGAGTTGGGGATCCTGTGCGGGGCCGTGGGCGGTATCGCGACGATCAATGATTGGGGGCCGAACGATCCGGAGAACCATCCACGCTTTGTTGAAGCGGTCAAGCGGGCGATCGCCAATGCGAAGGCAATTGGATCGAAACGCGTCCTCGGACTTAGCGGCGCGGATCGAAAGGGAGTTGCCAAAGAAGCCCAAATGGATGCCTTGGCCAAGGCGGGGCAGCTGGTTGCACCAATGCTCGAGGATGCGGATCTCGTCCTCGTCTGGGAGTGCCTGAATGTCCTGGTCGACCATCCAGGCTATTTCCTCGTTTATTCTGCGGATGGGGCCGAACTCATCCGGCGCACGGATCGTGCCAATGTCAAATTCCTGTTCGATATCTATCACCAACAGATTAGCGAAGGGAACCTGATCAACAACATCAAAAGGTATCACCAGGAGATTGGGCATTACCACTTCGCCGACAATCCGGGGCGTCATGAACCGGGAACGGGCGAGATCAATTACCGTAATGTTTTCAAGGCGATCTACGAAACCGGCTACCGCGATATCGTGGCTTGTGAATTCGGCAAAACGAAACCGACGGATCAGATCCTGGATATTCTGGCCGCCTGTGATCAATGGTAGGGCTAGAAGAACGGGAACAGCTTCCGCAGATCTTCCTGACTCGGCTGGCGGCCATATTCGCAGATCTCGAACGCTTCGGCGTATTTCACCTGTTTCCCCTTTCCCTCGCCGTAGAGTTCAATCAACTGTTGACGACAGCTGTCGGCGATCTGGCTGGCTCGCCGATAGAATAGTTCGCGCAGTTCTGCATGGGCCGCTTTGCGAGCAGCTTCGTCCCGTGGCATTTGATCTGGCCCACCGAGCGCCCCGCCTTCGATGAACTGAGATTCCATTTTCGCCAGCGCGTCAATCTTGCGTTCGATCACGGAATCGATTGCCACGACAATGTCAGGGCGGAATGGAGTGGGGACTTGGAATCGATCGTAGGAATAGAGAAACACGGGATTTTTCTTGAGGGGCGGTGTGTCGGGGCAGAGGAATGGCACGGCGGCCATATAGGCGCTGTCCTGCATCAAAACACCCGTGTATCGATGGTCCGGATGATAATCATTGGGTCGGTGCCCAATGACGATATCGGCATTCCACTGCCGGATCAACCGCGTGACCGTTTTGCGGTTTTCGAGCGTTGGCATCAACTCGCCATCGTGAATATCCAGGACTTCCGTTGTCACGCCGAGGATTTTTGCGGCCGCCTGCACTTCCTGATACCGGCGCTTGGCCAATGGGCCACCCGCCATCTGCCAGTGCCCGATGTCTCCATTGGTCATGGAAACCAATTTAACATGGTGTCCCAAGTCGGACCACATGGCACCGGTTCCACCCGCGCGTATTTCGCAGTCGTCCGGATGCGCGCCGAGTACCAGGACACCCAATTTGCCATCATCGGCTCGAACTGCCTGGCCAGAAAATGTGGAAGTCTCCAATTCAGCCGACGGCTTGGCGGACCAGGCAAAGCCCAAACCGGCCGCGATCAGCAGGCCCAGCACAATGCCGCAAGAGAAAACAAGGTGATTTCGCATGAGATACCTCCTTTCATGAAGGATGCGCAACGAGAGAAACCACATTTCCAGATTGAACTTGGAAATCACCGGGCTCCCGCTGGTCGCCCTGGTTCATTCGTGGCGCAGAGACCAGTAGTCGTGTTGCCTTTTCAAGGAATTCCAATGACCATCGTTCCAACCTTATAGAGACTGACCACGAACATGGCCAGGGTGGCGATCCAGAGAAAGAGGTCCGAAATGATTCCAGGGCGCAGCCTCGGATCCGTATGCCGATACCGCAGCCAGATCGTGGCAGCCGCGATGAAAGGGAGCGTCATTGCCTGCATGAACGCGCCCATCCTAACCAATTGGACTGGTTGCGCGGAGACCATATATGATACGCAATAGATCGTGGGGAGCAATAGACACAGCCAGCCGACCCAGTGTTGCCGATGCTGGGTGCCACGAAACCGGACCGCGCCGACCACTTGCAGGCAATCGGCGATCACGCGTGCATTCGATGCGGTTGCCACGAAAAATGTCGAGTAGAGCACAGCCAGGGCGCCGATTAAAAAAATCACCATTCCCCAAGGTCCGATCGTTTGCACATACATGTCTGCGAGCACGACAATCATTCGATCCTTTTCAGGCAACGCCCCCCGCGCGTGAAGCACGGCGGCTCCCAAGATATAAAACGCGATGGTACTCGTGGTATAGATGACCATCGACAGCCAGGCGTCCACCTTGAGTACCCGGATCCATTTCCGTGCCCGATCGGCCCATTCTTCGGTTGGCGAGACCGGCCCGACAAACCGGGCATACCCCTTTTCCAAACACCAGTATGGATAATAGATCAGTTCGGATGCTCCGACTCCGATAATGCCGAACGTCGCGAAGGCTGTCGCGAGGCCGGAGGATGGAATCGCGAATTCGAGACCACTTAGCAACTGTTCCGGTGAAACGGCATACTCGGTCCATTGCAAAAGGACCGTACTCAAAAGCGTGATGGACGTGAAGAGAAAAACGAGTAGTGTCGTGACTGTTTCGATGAATCGGTACCGGCCGCGATAGAGGAGGAACATGCCTGAAAGGGTCACCACGATCGTCCAACCAATCACACCGAAAGGGATCGTCCATCGGATGAGATGGATGGAAGATATTGGCCAGACAATCTGTAGTACCTGCCCCACGCCACCGACAATACCGCCAACTTGAAGGAACGAAGCGACAACCATCACCAGCCACCACCAGACAATCCAGGAGGCCCTCCAACGCGGCCCGGGTACGCGATTGAAGGCTTCCAGCGCCGTTTCGCCGGAACTGATCGTATAACGCCCCAATTCAATCTGGACAAAGACCTTGATCATACAGCCGAGCAGGATCAGCCAGAGAAAGACAAAACCGATTTCAGCACCCAGATGCGTGGTGAGAATCAATTCACCAGAACCAACGATGGATCCGCTGATGATCAAACCGGGTCCCAGATGACATATCGTGGACCAGATGCCGGTGGGCGGATTTCGCAATCCGGCCTCGGTGCGATAATCCATCAAGTCAGTTGGCGGCTTTTTAATCATCCTTCTATTCGTATCACGAGCACAGGATATCATCCAGATACCTTTACCGGAAACTCATATCAAGGGTATAAAGTGAGGGTTCCTTAGAATCGATCCCCCTTCCCTCCTCAAGCGGGGCGAGGAGGGCCGGTTTTCGGATAGGCTCTTAGTATATATTGCGCGCCATGCGACCTGGTTGCGGCAGTGCTGCGTTGGGAGGTGCCCATGGAGAATCGTATCCCGGATCAAAAGCAATCTCTGACGGCTGAGCAGGAACTTTCCAGGCTGGAATGGCGCCATCTCTGTGAAACACTGGAGCGAGCGCAGGGCGAGGAACTTGCCCGGCAATGCCATGACAAATTTGCGTATGTGAAAACATATCAGATCTATGGGGAGGGGATGGACCTCCGAATCGCTGAGATCAAGAAGGCCGCGGCCCAGGGAAATTACCAGTTTTTTCTCGATCGGGGTGTTCCGGCAAAGGTTCTCACGCCGGCGTTCGCTGAAGTTTTGCTGAACGACTGGAAAGTGTCGGTGCGAGCGAAGAAGGACCAAGTTGCCGAGGTGTTCAACCTCCGATTCCATGAGGATATCAGGCACTGCATCGAAACCTACGAAGAGGAGCAGAAACTCAATTCGGCAGTTCCCTTGCATCAACGGGACGGGTTTCTCCAACTGACTGGCATGGCCCAACCGGGCGTCAGCAGTCATGATATTGACCAATTGCGGCTGGAAATCGCTGAAATTCGAGAGCAACTGATCCATTTACACAACCTGGTCCACTCGCAGTTGAAAACCGATGGCTAGCATGATTTGTGTTTTGGGAAGCATCAACATGGACCTGGTTGTCCGCGTGGCGGCGTTTCCGAGGCCGGGCGAGACGGTCCCCGGGAAATCCCTTGCCATGATTCCTGGCGGAAAGGGTGAGAATCAGGCGGTTGCCGCCGCCCGCATGGGCGTTCCAGTCGAGATGGTCGGCGCGGTCGGGGAGGACGCCTTCGGCCCTCAACTCCGGGAAAACTTGCGACGATTTGGCGTTGGGACCGATTACGTTTCCACCGTGCCGGGCAGTTCCGGAATCGCATTGATCGCAGTCGATGATTCAGGCCAAAACGAGATCATGGTTGTCCCAGGCGGCAACCATAGGATTCCACCGGATTCCCTCGACCGATGCCTGGGAAAGAATAAGGATTCCATGCGTTACATCGTGTCCCAACTCGAGGTTCCTCAGCCCCTCATTTGGGACGCGTTTGCGAAGGCCCGTAGAATGGGAATTCGGACGGTACTGAATCCCTCGCCAATCGCCCGGTTATCCGCCGACTTCCTCAAGATGACCGATCTTGTCGTACTCAATGAGATCGAGCTAGCCGAACTCACTGGCGTAAAGGAGATCAAGGAGGGCCTGCGGTGCCTGGCAAACTCTCTAGCCGATCGGGGATCTGTTGTGGTGACACTTGGCAACAAGGGGCTCGTTGCCTTTCATGAAGGTTCGGTGATCGAGCGGGCAATTCCGGAAGTAGTCCAACCAGTCGATACGACCGGTGCGGGAGACTGCTTCTGCGGCACGCTCATCGCCGCAATTTGCCGGGACCTTCCGTTTGAGGCCAGTCTCCATCAAGCACAGCGTGCCGCCGGGCTCAGTGTTACGAAACCGGGAGCCAGCGTATCGTTTCCAAAATGGGAGGAGCTATGAGACATCAAGCGGGATTTTTTTCACAGGGAGCCATGGTTGCGGTCCTGATCTTCCTTTTGATTCCAGTTCTTGCTGGCTGCCAACAGACAAGCGACAACCGGCCTGTTATTGCGCTGATCATGAAGTCGCTGGCGAATGAGTTTTTCAAGACGATGGAAGATGGCGCAATCGCCCACCAAGAACAGAATGCGGCAAAGTACATCCTACGCTGCAATGGAATCAAAGACGAAGAGGACGTGGCGAAGCAGGTCGAACTCGTTGAGCAGATGATCGCGCAACAAGTTCAAGCGATTGTCATCGCTCCCGCGGACTCGAAGGCACTCGTTCCGGTCTGCAAAAAGGCGACTGAGGCGGGAATTGTCGTTGTCAATATCGACAACAAGTTCGATCACGAAGTTCTGGCTAAGAGCCATGTGAAAATACCTTTCGTGGGACCCGACAACCGCAAAGGAGCCCACCTTGCCGGCGAACATCTCGCTTCGAAACTCACCGCTGGAGACGAAGTTGCGATTCTGGAAGGGCGTCCAAACGCCTTCAATGGCATCCAGCGAAAACTGGGATTCGAGGATGCCATGCAGGCCGGCGGCATGAAAATTGTCTCTTCCCAATCGGCCCATTGGGAAACCGACAAGGCAAATACGATTGCCTCTGCAATTCTTAATGAACATCCCAACCTCAAGGCGATTCTGTGTGCTAATGACAGCATGGCGATTGGCGCCGTGGCCGCAGTGAAGGCAATCGGGAAGACAGGTCAGGTACTCGTGATCGGATTCGATAATATCTCGGCAGTTCAACAATTGATGAAAGATGGGAAAATTCTATGTACCGTGGATCAGCATGCCGATCAGATTGCGGTGGAGGGGATCAAGTACGCCCTGCGTATTCTGGATGAGAAGGAAACGCTCAAAGACTATGAAACCCGAGTGGATCTGATCATTCCTGATTCTCCTTGAGCGAGAGTTGTCAAAAGGCTAGATGGCATCCAATCCAATGAACTTGCTGCTCCGTGGATCCGGGCTGACAAAACGGTACCCGGGCGTAGCCGCGCTGTCGGATGTCGACTTCGATCTTCGCGAAGGGGAAGTGCACGCACTGGTCGGTGAAAATGGTGCCGGGAAGAGCACCCTCGTCAAGATTCTCGCCGGGATCGAATTCCCCGATTCGGGAACGGTGCTTGGGCCTTTCCACTCCCCATGCGATTCAAATGCCGAACCGGCTTCTGCCGATGGATCGAATGATTGGAACCCAAGCCACGTGTCCGGCCATGCATCCAGCGGCACCGATACCGGCTCTGTTCCCGTTGCCGAGGCAATCGATCGGGATGCGGATCATGGATCGGTTACAGGGGTGCGGATCGTCCTGCAGGAACTGAATTTGATCAGCACGTTATCGGTAGCGGAGAATATCTTTCTGGATCATCTTCCGAGCCGCTTTGGGATCATCGACTATCCTCGGATGATTCAGGATACTCGCATTCTATTACGGGAACTCGGACTCGATGCGATCGATCCAATGCTGCCGGTGGCTTCATTAGGGATTGGTCGCCAGCAGCTTGTGGAAATCGCCCGCGGCCTCGCCCGCCGCTGCAAGGTCCTGATCCTCGACGAACCGACGGCATCCTTGACCAACTCGGAAGTCGATCTCCTCTTCGCGCAGATCATGAGATTGAAGAAAGCGGGGACTGGCATTATCTACATCTCTCACCGGCTTGAAGAAATCCGGAAGATCGCCGATCGGGTGACAGTTCTCCGTGATGGAGAGCGGATCATCACCCGCCCGATGAAGTCTCTCACATTAAATGAACTGGTCGAGCGTATGGTGGGGCGCCCGATGGGTGAAGAATTGACACGATCCCACGGAATGTGTGGGAAGGAGGTTGCTCTCCGGGTGGCGAACCTGACCAGAGAACCGAGGGTGCGCGGAGTCGATTTCGAAGTGCACCGGGGTGAGATCCTCGGTTTTGCCGGGCTGATGGGATCGGGCCGGACCGAAACCATGCGTGCCATTTTCGGCGCGGACTGCCCCGAGGGCGGCCAGATCTTCCTGGGCGGATCGGACCGGCCGGCGCGGATTCGAAATCCCCGTGATGCGGTCCGTCTAGGTATCGGGATGGTTCCCGAGGACCGGAAAGGCCAAGGGCTTCTGCTCCCCCTTTCGATCCGGGTGAATACAACACTCACCAGGATCCGAGGACTTCTGCATCCCGCGCAAGAGCGGCGTGATACGAGGTACCTCGTCGACAACCTTGCAATCCGCTGCTTTTCGCTCGAACAACCGGTTGCCCAACTCAGCGGCGGGAACCAGCAAAAGACAGTGATCGCCAAGTGGATTCATCGTGATTGCGATATCCTGATTTTCGACGAGCCGACCCGAGGCATTGATGTCGGAGCCAAATATGAAATCTTCAAACTGCTGGCCGATCTTGCGAGCCAACGGAAGGCAATCCTCGTCGTCTCGTCCGAATTGAAGGAACTGATGGCAATCTGCGACCGGATCGCCGTGATGTCCGCGGGAAAACTAGTGAAAATATTTAATCGGGGAGACTGGACGCAGGACGAAATCATGCACGCAGCATTATCCGGGTATTTGGAATGAGCAAGGCACACAGAATGCGAGCGGTGCTGGTGGACTACTTGGGGATGCTCGGCGCCCTCGGCTGTCTGATTCTCATCTTCAGCCTCACGGCGAATAACTTTTTCACTCTCATCACTTTCCAAATGATTGCGAGCCAGATCCCCGATATCACGATCGTTTCGGTTGGTATGACGTTGGTATTGATCATCGCGGGGATCGACCTTTCGGTCGGATCGGTTCTGGCATTGGCTGGAGCAACCCTCGGCGCATGCCTGATGACCTTCCAATTGCCACTCCTTGTTTCCATCGCCGCTTGCCTGGCCGCGGGCACGGTTTGCGGATGCCTCAATGGCCTGATTACGATCCGGTGGGGATTGCCTTCCTTCATTGTGACGCTTGGCATGATGGAAGCAGCGCGGGGCGGTGCCCAGCTGGTGACGGATTCGCGGACCATCTACTGCGAAGACGCCCTCGACTGGATCACCGGCTCGATCCTCGGCATCCCGATCCCATTCGCGATTGCAATCCTCATTGTCGGGATCGGGCAGTTTATTCTTTTACGGACATCTTTCGGCCGTTACATGATTGCGATCGGCACGAACGAAGAGGCGGTTCGACTCTCCGGAATCGATCCGCGGCCAATCAAACTGCAGGTATTCATCCTCTGTGGTTTTCTCACGGCGGTCGCCGCCGTCATTCAGACCGCGCGGCTGTCCTCCGCCAATCCCAACGCGGGGACCGGATTGGAACTGCAGGCGATTGCGGCCGTCGTGATTGGTGGCACGAGCCTGATGGGTGGCCGCGGTTCGGTGGTCCGATCATTCTTCGGAGTCCTCATCATCGCCGTTTTGGGCGTCGGTTTGGCCCAACTCGGCGCTCAAGAACCGGTCAAGCGGCTGATCACCGGGGCCGTGATTGTGGTGGCTGTCATTTTCGATTACTACCGCAGCCGGTGGTGGAAAAACATTTAGCCCGGATAATTCGTAACCCGATGCGTAAGCAAGGGAAATACTTCAGTTCCCCCTCACTTACACATCGGGTTACCCTGTTGTGGCCGGTCTCCTGACCGAGCCACAAGCACCC
>JAFGFZ010000396.1 GCA_016930815.1 Pirellulales bacterium
CTGGCAAGCCGGTTTCGGGACCCGCACGGGCGCCAAGTCCTCCGATGGCGACTCGGATGCCGACGCGGACGTCGATGGGAATGACTTTTTGATCTGGCAGCAGAATTATAGTCCCTCTTCAGCGGGTAGCGGCGCGATCGTATCCACGGATGGATCTGTTTTCAAGGAACCATACCAACCAGATAAACCACCACGCCATGCCGCACGCCCCATTGTCATCCCGAACCAGCCCGCACGCGATTCAATCTTCGCCTCACTCGATCAACGGGCTCTGATGTGGCCTGGTCTCCCGACCAGGCCACATATGAATGTTTAGTCTCATAGCGCGGCCGTAGCGCCGCAATCAGATCCAGAATATGAAATCTTCGATCCGAACAACAATCCCGGATGTACGACCGCTCCGCGAGGCGACTCAGATCGGGATGGGCAAGGTGTTGAATCCACAGGTAGCCCGCGATCGTGGTGACTTTGGAGTGGATCACCCGGCATTAGTGATCCTCGCTGCCGGCAAGGGCACCCGGTTTGGTAGATCACCCAAATGCGCTCAGGCCATCTGTGGCATGCCTCTTGGCCGGCATTCCATTGAGGCGTTTCGTTGCATCAGTCAATCGCCGGCCGTATGTGTTGTCGGATATTGTCATGAAGAGGTCATGGCCGCGCTCGGAGAGGACAACCTCTACGTGTTATCGGATTGCCCAACGGGTGGCACGGCGTTCGCTGCCTACGAAGCGTTATCTTTTCCGGAGCTGGTGGATGCCAATGCCTTACTCGTCATCACGATGGGTGACCGGATCGTCACGGAATCCATCTTCGAGAAGCTCGTTCAAACCCACCTCTTGGGACCTCGTGAGGCAGACCTGACGCTATTGACGGCAATTTATGAAGTGCCGAAACATCATGGCAAGGGCCGGCTGGTCCGTGATTCGAACCACAGGGTCTTGCGGATTATTGAGCAGCGCGACATCGACACAATGCACGATTCTCCCGCGCGTCAAAGGCTGCAAGAGACCACCGAAGGCAATTGCCCACTCTACGCCATCCGCGCTGAAACGCTCAATCGCCATCTGAGTAGTCTGACGAACCAGAATGCCCAGGGGCAATATTATTTCACGGACATTGTTGAGACGATCAGCCGGGAGGGGGGCGATATTCGAACGATCACCACAACTACCGCTGATCCGGAATACGACCTCCTCTGTTCCGATGTCACACGGCCGATGGACCTTGCCTTGCTGGAGGGGATCCTGGCATCCGCACGCAGTGCCCATCGTTTCCAACCAGCTGGCGTGGACGATGTCGCGCGGGCAATCTGTGCCGGCCGGCCGGCCGGCCAGGTCGCGGCAATTGCTGCTCAGTTGGATGAGTTGACCGCGACCGCGGCGCGGGACGAACTCGGTTATCGCGACGACCAGCCGGTGGGGATCGGTGTGTCGGGTGGCCGGCTTCGAATTGCCTTCATGCATCCCGATATGGGCCGTTTTTTCGGGCCGGCATGGCAGATGCCGTTCGGAGCCAAAAATGCCTCGGGCCGTGAACAAATTGTGATTGTGGTCCAGAGCTCGGATGACGGGGAAATCCATCTCTATCCCGCCGAACCTCAATTCCGGGAGCGTCTCAACTCGGTCGCGGCGGATACGCAGTGCATGTATCCTGGCGATGAGATCGCCGATTGGTATAGCTATGAGGATTTCGGGACGCGCATGGCCGAAAATATCCTCTTGTCCCTTGGCTATTTCACGGACGATGAGCTGGCATCGCGCCGGGAACAAGGCCTCCCACTCCCCCCAGCGTCCCTGTGGCTGGCCAATAGCATGCGGCGCCCCTTCTCGCTGATCGGCAATGCCATCGCATCCATGCGAACGTTGCGGGAAGGGAACCTGGGTGCCAAAGTTCAAACCTACTTGGGGCGGGACGGTTTCCGTGGACTTCGGGTCATGTCCACCGGAAACATACCCCAGGGCGGATTCTCGAGTTCTTCAGCCGTTACCGTCGCTGTCAAGAATGCCATCAATGCACTTTTTGACTTAGGTATTTCACCTGATATGCTTGTCCATCTGGCATGCCAGGCCGAATACGGGACTGGTGTTCGAGCGGGAGCATTGGACCAGGCCACCGAACAGAAAGGCCGGCTCAAACAGGGAACTCTGATTTCATCCAATCCCCGTGAAAATTACCGAATCCTGGGAACGTATCCAGTACCGACGGATCGATTCCATGTTCTTTTCGTCTACAGTGTTGATCGGGATCGCGTCGCATGGCGATGGTCGGCTGGAACGTATGCCGAGAGCCCCGAACCAGGCCGGTTGACCACGGCCCAGATGCGGAAGATGACCGGCAAGGCATCGGAACTGGCCGCGATCCTGACGCGTCTGCCACTCGACACGGATTACTTCCAACGGGTCGAAGATGATCTCCTGACACATGGCCAATTGGGAAAAGAAACCACATCTTGGGTCTGCGACCAACTCAAACAAATCCCGCTCCACGCAACCCGAGACGATCTGCGGGCCGAGCTTCGGACCTGCCGGCGATGGTACGTTGAGCAGCTAGCGAACGTCCATCGCATGTCAGCCGGCGCTGCTGGGAAGAAGGCGGATGCCACGATAGAAGCCCTCTTCTCGGGATGGCGCGATCCGCTGCTTCTGAGAACAACTCCAGCGGGCGAAGTCGTCGAGGAAAACGGCATTCCGTTACGGGCGATCGTGGCCTATCTGTTCGGCGAAGTGGCCAAGAATTTCTACTTGATCTTCCATCCCGATGCATGGATCACGTGCATTTCCCAGTCTCAAAATGGCGACCGGTGCTTTGCAATCGATCCGGGCCTCCTCCCGCCATGCGATGCCATGAAACAGACATTGGATTGGGAATCCGGCGCGTCCGGCCCGACGTTGATGGAGAGGTGGCTCGACCGTTTCGGCGCGACCCCCTTTGATTTCAACCGCGGCCTGGACGACGAGGCGTTATCGGCGGATCCGCTGCCATCATTCCACCGGCTGGAAGGATCCAATTTCTTCCGCGGCCTGGCACTTGTTGATCTGGCCGAAGCGATGCTCAAACGGGCCTTTGGCTCCGACGCGGTGGCGGTCCGTATCAATGCGGC
>JAFGFZ010000048.1 GCA_016930815.1 Pirellulales bacterium
AATCCCTACGCCTTCACTGGAAGACATTTCAACGACGAAACCGGACTGTACTACTACCGCTGTTTGCGCAATTCGTCCGGATATTGATAACCAGCGGTTTTATATAGCTTTAATCATGGTAATCAGTTTTGCCTTATCAATTTTTATAGTAAATATTGTGAGGTCGAAATTCTTCTCTATCCAAGCAGGTTCAAACCGTTGTATTCTTTTACGCCGCAGGCGTTAAAAACCATAGCCCAGGGCCAGCGGACGTGAGCGCAGCGAACGTACGCGCCGCCCTGGGTTGGAAACCGATCCGAAAGTTCGGCCGAGCCGGTAATGTTGCCAGCGATTTCGGTTTACCGAGGCCGAAACCAGGATGGTTGGATTGGGGATTCGCACCAATGCGAAGGTCGTATCCTGCAGAAAACATGGCATCCAATCGCCGTCACAACATGGCCCACTAGCTTCATTACCCACACACACCGATTCCATGCAAGAATGGCCCTGCCGGTATAGGATGCGATGGCATGTCGAATGCCATTGCGGTCTCGAGATGAACGGATGGGATATTCACCTTCTATGCTCGACCGCCGGATTTCGGATGGGAGTTAACCCAGGGCGGCGTGACCGCTCGAAGACTCACGGTCCCTTGCCCTGGGCTGCAATATTTAACGCTTTCAGCGTTTGATGCAAAACAATTTATTCGAAGAAGCCCGGCTTTTTCAAAAAGCCGGGCTTCTGTGTTCAAGCCGTGGAATTCATAAGTGTCGCGCGGACGCGAGCTTGATGTTGGGCACGAAAAACACAATTCGCGGTTCACAGTAAAGAATCTTTTTTATCGAGCATATTGAGGGTTTCGGGGAAATCCGCTTATTCAGAGCCGAACCGGATCGCGTAGAGATCGGCGTCCTTGAGTTCGAATCGAAGCCGGACCGGTTTCCCGGCCCATTGGGTGAGGTCATGGCCACCTGTCCAGCGGACCGGGTGTTCGATTCGGTCGCCGATAATCTCTGGGCAGTCGTTCAGAGTGTACCCTGCGATCGGCTGGCCGTCGGCTTCCTGGAGTTCAACCCGCAGGCTGCCACCGGCGGACGTCGCGTAGTTGATCCACAGCCGGTTGCCGTCGAACTGGACTGGCTTGGTCACCAAGGTTCCTCCCTGGTATGGCCCGTAAACGGAAACGAAACCGTCCAGGCGGAGTGTGTATCGGCGGACATGGCTTGTTGGATACCCGGCGTTCTGCTTCACGTACATGGATAACTCATTTTCACCAGTTTGCAGGAAACCTCGAGCCGCGTAGTTGGCCCGCGACGTCCAGTTCCTAAGGTCGGTGCCTGGGCGAATAAACGCCTCAAGGAATGTCCGTTTCAGGCTGTTTCCAGTCCGTGACGCGGTCAGCAGAATATCGGTGCAGTCGTTCGCGTAATTCCACTCCGTCGGCGTACCGATTCGGCGTGCCTCTTCCTCGGTGAGAACCCGCCGTCCCGGGAAGAATCGTGTTGGAAGGCCTAGATAGATATGCGGCGCGCGGAAGTAGGGATAGATCTGGTTCGTGTAGAGGTGTTCCATAGGTTGGTTGTCCAATTCCAGATCCACCGGGTCCGTCCAATGCAAGAAATCGTTCGACGTGGTGCGGGCGATCCAGCGTTTGCCATCACGAAACACTCGGAAGTAGCAGATGTATTGGCCTTCGCTTTCGGACCAGAATGCATTGTTCTGCGAATCGAACGCGCCTTGCGTGAAAACAGGTTCGTCCTCCAGTTGCCTCCAATGGAGTCCATCCCCTGATACGAAGGCTAAAAGTCCCGGTTCGCCCGATCCTCCGAGTGCCTTGTACCGTTCGTCGGCCGGAGTATCCGGTTTGGTGTCGATGAATGGTGCCAGGTTGTGGCACGCGCGATTGCGGGCGAGGACAATGTTGTTTTCTTTAGTACCGTGGACTTCGAAAATCCCCACGTTCGGTTTCGTCCAGTGGATCCCGTCCCGGCTTTCAGCCACGCAGGTGACTTCCGTGTCGAGTGAATGCCGGGCCGCCGGCAGGCCACGGTAATAGAAGCGGTAGATATCACCATCTTTCAACACGGTTTCATAACCGCTATATAATCCTTCCCAGGGCTTTTCAAAACCGAAAACAATCTCCCGTGGTTGAGGGGCGTGCAGTTTCAGCCGCGTCCCCTGGAGTTCTCCGATGAGATGATTATCCACGAACAGTTCACGTTGATCGGCAATAGGGACGACATCTTCCGCCAGTCCGGGCGATGTATCCATCCATCCCAGACAGGTCATCACGCAACAATAAATGGAGACGGGTAATATTTTATCCATGGCATATCCCCTATATGATTGGGCTAGATCCAGGATGGCTCGCGACCAAGAGTTGTGTTGATACCATAAGCCAATACACCATTTTCCCGCAATCCCCGCGCGATCCCGAGAAAAGGAACCGCCCGTGAAGACTCGGCATGGCTACTTGAAGATATTATCCTGAAACACATAAACTAATGCAAACTGGCCCTTTCTCTATTCGGAATCGCAATTCAATAAGAAAAGGAACATAAAAAATGATCGAATTAGGGATGCATACGGACAACTGGCGCGAGCTGAGTGGAAACTTGTATCAAGCGGCTGAATCCGCAATCAAATATGGATTATCGTATATCGAATTTGGAACCATTCATGGGCAGTACTTCGTTCATGGCTTAGGATACGAACCTTCGGTCTCGCTGCAATCCAATCCACGGGCTCTGAAGCGATACCTTGACGAGAAGGGTTTGAAAGTCTCCCAGATGGATGCCGCGTATCCATTCATGGGTCCGGATGGTTCGACGTATGGTGTTGCCTATATTCAGCAATCGATACGTTTCGCCGCTGAAATCGGCTGCCCGCGCGTGGATACAACCGATGGCTCCCAGATTATCCAGGGCTATTCCAACGATGAAGTATTCCGGATTACATGCGAGAATTACAAACAATGCCTCCCCTGGGCCGAGGATTATAATGTCATCCTCAACGTGGAACCGCACGGCCCGTATACAAACGATGGTGATTTTATGGAAAGACTATTTACGCATTTTAATTCACCTTATTTGCAGATGAATTTCGATACGGGCAACACATTCATTGCCGGCAACGATCCACTGCAATATATGAAACGGTTTCGGAAATACTTGTCGCACGTGCATGTCAAGGATGTCAGCCCGGAACTGGCCGCTGCTGTTCGAGGCCAGGAAACGGGGATCGCTTGCAGCCAGGTACCGATTGGCGGCGGTGAGAACGCAGATAACATCAGGCAATGTGTTGAATACCTCAAGGAAACCGACTGGGATGGCGTCCTGTCCATCGAATGTCACGGCTCCGATGACAATATTCGAAGAAGTGTCCAGTTCCTCAGAGGATTACTGGCGTGCGATTGATATTCAACCTTAACGGGCAATTGCACCACGCACGAACCGGGGAGACTAGTGGAATACAATTATATCAAAATGGTAGCTAAACCTTCAGGTTTTTTTCAGGACCCGGATTTCAAAGGAGCTATTTAATATGGCAAAGAAGAAGATTACAGAAATGAAAACAGGCAAGATGGATTTGAAGGAATCCGAAGCATCTCTCAAAGAACTGAGCAAGCTAAGCAAGGAGGAACTGCTCATTAAACTTGGCCAACTGATGAGTGAAAATACCGCGTTGCGGCAGCAAGCGGCGAAACTTGCAGAAACGACAAAAGTGTTCCGAAACGCGGCCGATCTGTATCTGAAACATCCCCTTGGAGACACGATGAAAGACTGGGAAGATTAGAAAGTGGTTTCTAAACTTCGTTCGTGATGCCGGGTAGCGGGGCCGGATAGATCCCGTTGGGGCCGTCATGGATTGGAGCCGGCGTATCGAATGTCAGGTGATCGATATCCGAGACGAACTGGAAATTGGAGTTTAGCATCTGATCCCAAGTGATCAGTTTGCCCGTATGGGTGGCCGCCCGGCCCATCAACGCGGCGATTTCCGCTTCGCCCGCCCGGCGGGCTTCGTTGTGGGGACGATCCTGCCGGATGGCATCGAGGAGCAACTGCCATTCCGCGATGTAAGGATTGGGATCGTCTTGACCAAATTCCCAGACCAGATCTTCTGGCACCATGTTCTGGCTTTTGTAGATCCGCGGTTTCGGCTCCGCCAGGTTGGTCATGAGGACCGCGGATCCCTTGGCTCCATGCGCGTAGTCCGAATAGGTGCTCCAGCAGCCATTCATATGCCGGGAGAAGGCAAACAGCTTGGCCCCATCCGCAAACGTATATTCCACGGTGTAATGATCGAATTGGTTTCCAGCCTCTTCGAAGCAGCGGCTACCCATTCCCTGGGCCGATACCGGCCAACCTCCCTTGGCCCAGCAAGCGACATCGACATTATGACAGTGCCAGTCGATGAAAAATCCGCTGGAAACCCATGTGAAGCTATTCGGGTGCCGCAGCTGGAAAACGATCTCGTTCTGATCCCGGGGCCGTGGTGGGCAATGGACGGGCCCGTGGACCCGGTAGATTCGCAGCGTATGGAGATCGCCGATCGCCCCGTCGTGAATCCGCTGGATCACTTCCTGCCGCGCTTTCGAATGACGCCACATGAAACCGACACCGACCTTGAGGTTCTTTTTCTCGGAGAGCTCCGCGGCCTTCAGCCAACGGCGGGTATTCGGCGCGTCGGTTGCAAACGATTTTTCCGCGAAGACGTTGACACCCTTCTGGACGGCATACTCAAACATCATGGGCCGGAACGCCGCATGGGTCGTCAACAAAACAACATCGCCCGGTTCCAGGCAATCGATGGCGTTCCGGTAGGCATCGAATCCGGCGAACTGCCGTTCTGGAGGCACGTTGATCTTGTCCGGGACCTGCTGTGTCAGTTGATTCAGGCTTGCCTTGAGGCGGTTTTCGAACAGATCGGCCATGGCATAGAGCTGGACCGGGCCACCGGTGGCCGAGAAAGCATCCACGACAGCGCCGGTGCCGCGGCCACCACAACCGACGAGGGCCAGTTTGATAGTCATGCCGTCCGCTGTGTGCACGCGCGGCACGGCCATCCCTGTCAATGCTGAAACCGCTGCCGCAGTTCCTGAATACTTCAAAAATTCGCGCCGTGACTTGATATCAGGCATTGGTTGGGGATCGGTCCTGTCCATGGAATGCTCCTTGGGTAGGGGG
>JAFGFZ010000397.1 GCA_016930815.1 Pirellulales bacterium
ATGACCGCGCTGCATCCGTCGGGAACTGTGCCCGGCGGACTCGAATGGCCCGAGCATCCGCAGTGGGGCAACTTCGTAGAGGCGTTCAACAAGGTCGCGGACATGCCCGCGCTCCTTGCCTCGAGCACGTTCATTGTCCTGGCCGTCGTGCCCGTGTCCCTTGCCATCTCGACGATGGCCGGCTTTGCCATCGGCCACCTGCGAATCCCCGGCTCGCGCGTACTCCTATTTCTATTCGTGTTCGGGCTGACGCTTCCCTTCACTGGGATCATTGTCCCTCTCTACTACCTCGAGCGTGACATAGGCATCTACAACACCCGGCTCGCGATTGTGCTGCCGCTGATCGGTTTGTATATGCCATTCGCTGTGTTTTGGATGCGCGCGCACTTTGTCAACATGCCGGCTGAGATTTCGGAGGCAGCCCGCGTCGATGGCGCGACCACATGGGGCCTATTCTGGCGTATCCACCTCCCGCTCGCACGTGCACCCATGTTGTCGCTTGGGATTCTCATGTCCGTCTGGACGTGGAACCAATTCCTCATCGCACTCGTGCTCGTCGAGGATCCGACGCAGCGAACAATGGCCGGTGCGCTGGGAGCGTTTCAGGGTCACTACGCGACCGATGTCCCCCTGCTGTGCGCCGCCACAATCCTGATTGTGCTGCCCACCCTCGTGCTGTTCGTGCTGTTCCAACGTCAGATGATCACGGCGTTGCTCCAAGGTTCGGTCAAGGGATGATGTTTTGGATCGAAGGGAAAAGATCGAACACACCCCAGCTTGTCTGGGAAACTTTTCCCTTATATCCTTACTCCCAAAACGAATTTCAACCGAAACGAGGCGATCGCGGGAATGCTCAATAACGATGAAATCACCATAGACTGTGGCAAGGCGGGCGAGCCGCTCAAGCCGTATTGGCGGGTGTGCGTCGGCGGCGGGCGAGTTGGCGAAGCCTTGCGAACAGATTTTCAAAAACACCTGGAACTCGTCCAGCACGAGATGCCCTTCGACTATCTGCGGATGCATGGGCTTTTCCACGAAGATATGATGATCTACCGAGAGGAAGCCGGACAACCCATTTTGAACTGGCAGTATGTCGATCTGGTGTATGATCATTGGCTCTCTATCGGGATTCGCCCCTTTGTAGAACTCGGTTTCATGCCGTACGATCTGGCCAGCGGTGAGCAGACCGTTTTCTGGTGGAAAGGCAATGTCACGCCGCCCAATAACTGGGAGCGTTGGGAATGGCTCATCCAACAGTTCGTCCGGCATGTGATCGAGCGTTATGGCCTGGATGAAGTGCGGCGCTGGTATTTTGAGGTCTGGAACGAGCCAAACTATCCGCCCTTCTGGAAAGATGCGGATTTTGAGGCTTACATGGAGCTGTATGAACGGACCGCGCGCGCCATCAAGCAAATTGATTCGGCGCTCAAGGTAGGTGGTCCCGCTTCTACGGGTTCATCCGGCGTGCCCGGCCAGGCCCCCTGGGGAAAAGAGTTTCTGGCCGCCTGTCGTGAAAGAAATCTGCCGATTGATTTCTTCTCGACGCACCCCTATCCCACCTTTCATCCTGCCGATCTGGAAGGAAACGGGTATATGACCTGGGATGGGCCGGATCGCCTCCTGGTTGACCTGACCGGCTATGAAAAAACGCTGGCGGAGGCCGGTTATTCCCACCTCGAAAAGCATTATACCGAATGGAGCAGCAGCCCCAGCCCGCGCGATCCCACACACGACACCGCCTTCTTGGCTCCGTTCATCGTTCAGAACAACTGGTGCGGGCAAGGGCACGCCGATTCGCTTTCTTTTTGGGTAGTCAGCGACATTTTCGAAGAAGGCCGCTTGGGGGATACCCCGTTTCACGGCGGCTTCGGCCTGGTCAACACCCAGGGGTTGAAAAAACCCTCGTACCATGGTTACTGGTTCCTTTCGCGTCTGGGTGAAGAGGTGCTAGACAGCGGCGATTCGTTCGCGGTAACGCGCCATGCCAGCGGCATCATCTCGATTCTGATGTGGAATTACTGCCATTACACTGCTGAAAGCAACGACAGCCGCACCATTGAAAAAGCCGTAGGCAGCCGCCAGCTTTACGACATATTCGAGCAGAAACCAGAGAAACTGTTTACGCTGCGTCTGTCCGGCCTTCAGGGAAACGTGCGCATCCAAACTACTCGCTTCGACCGTGAGCATGGAAGCGTTTTGGATGCTTGGCTGGACATGGGCGCGCCAGACCATATTCGGCGCGAGGATCTCGCCGTGCTCAGGCAAAAGATGGAATTGGAGGTCACGGTTCAACGCCTTTCGGCCCGCTCAGACCCGTTGACCAGGACCTGCACGGTGCAGCCGCACGGGGTAACACTCCTGGACATTTCGGAGAGTATTTTTTTATAGTAAGGGCCTACCCTGCTGTGGGGGTACTTAAGCCATCTGCCTTCATTTTCTTTGAATTTTAGCGCGGATGCCCAGAGTAGCCCCACAGCATACAAGCCCTCAGGTGAATTCATTCGGTAGAACTAAAAATGCAGACTGGTCCGATAATGCGGATCCCGGTTTTCTCCGTCCACAGACAATGATTAGCCCCTAATTTTGAATGCAAACGCATGCTGGCACGGCGGTTGATCGGGCAGTTGAATAGTCAATCCGTCTGCATTACGCTGCCAGGCTAACTTGCCCGGATGCCCCAAGAGTTGAACATCTGCAATTTCCCCGGACCACAACCCAACCGTGCTACCCAATGCCTTGATCGTGACAGAGTTACCGGGCCACGCCAGCGCAATCGC
>JAFGFZ010000049.1 GCA_016930815.1 Pirellulales bacterium
ATTATTCATGTGAATGAAGAACTGGCTCAAGATCTTGATGAGTTGAAAGTACCCTCCAACATATCTTTGAGAGGAAGGGCTTATCGGATCGAAGACGCCATTGCGCAGATGAATGCGCAGGATCGTTCCCTGCGTGGTCGCGCGATTGAGATACTGGGTGAGGCGGGCGACTCGTCGGCAATCGTGACCGAAGCGCTGCATCAAGCTGCTGCCGATGGTGATGAATACATCCAGAATGCGGCTCAACGCGCCCTGAAACAAATCGAGCAGGCCGAGGATCCTCTAATCAAAAAGCTAGGGGAGCAGGTTGATGCGTTTTTGGACAACCATCCACAGCGACTCCGGATTCCCTCGCCGCAGGAGTTGCTCGATCGACTACGCGAAATCGATGATCAATATGCCAAGGGATTCACCGCCAAGGGAACTCTGGTTCAGCCGACTCTTTCCGATCCTGATCACCTGATTGCATGGACCGTCACGATGGGAAACGATCGGATAATCATCCAAAAGCAGGCAGTTGAGGATACCGATCACCCGCCCGCAGCAGGTCGACTCGAAGACACAATCTATATTGGTCCCGATCAAATGGCCATGATTCACAGGGAACGGATTTGGGTGGATGGAAAGTTGATCGACACAAAGCCGCATGCCACGTTGGAACCCGTTGGATCAACCTACGATCTCCTCATGGGTCGCATCGTATGGCCGATTGGTCGATGTTTCAGCCGCCGTATCGATCGGATCACTCAGGTCACAGCCGATGCGGGCGGCATGCTAAAAGTCACGGCTGAAAGCGACGAAGGAAATCTCAAGATGCGATGGGAAATGCGGATCGATCCAAGTGCAGATTGTCTCGTGCGCTCGGCAAAAGCCTTCTGCCATGGCCAGTCGGATCCGTCGTACATCGTTGACAATGCCGGCCTGTTCGGTTCCGCCAATCGGTGCATCGCGCATACGGCTCGATGGGCTGAAGGCGTGTATGCCCGGCCCATCTCGATCTCGGTGACCTCGGTCTCCGACAAACGGGATGACGCACTGATCCAGCGCACCGAAGATTGGCTCAAAAACCGACCGGATCAGGAATAGGCTTTCTCTGGAACCTAAAGATGCCCTCACCCTCCGCCCTCTCCCGCAGGCCATTGGTATCTACACAAATAACTTTACCCTCCCTTTGGGAGGGTCGAGCGTAGCGAGGGGAGGGCAACAAGAAACGATGAGAAAACCGTGAAAAAACAACAACAGAAAGCCTCATTAAACACCTTGGCTTGAAATACGAATTTTTTACAAACGGCAGGAAACCGGGTCAGGCGGGTACGCGAGAATACCCTCTCCCCCAGAGATCGTGCAGTTTTAAACGTGTTGTCGTATTTAAATTAGCGACATCACTTCCCCACTTCACGGAGTTGTAGTCCACACGTTTGCCATGGTTGAAGAGCCTACCGTAGGATTGTGTCCCGGAGGGACATCCGAAAATAGCCCAGCGATTCATCGCTGGGTACATGGTTAAAACGAAAACGGAGTCCCGTAGGGACGAATGCATTTGTGTTGGATTCGCTAAAAATAAGGATCAGTCGTCCCTCCGGGACTCATTTTCTAGTAGAAAAGCTGGAATGCAGGGCGTGGATTCGCCGGTTAATTGCTTTCATTTTCCGTCGGAACATTGTATGCTCGTAGGTCGTGTGGCGGATTTTTTTGACTGGCAAGCAACATCTCTTGCGCCCCGGCATGACTTCCCTAGCAAAGGAACGAAATGATGAATCGAACAAAACGATGCATGGTGTTATTATCCTGCCTATTGGCAATCATCTTGATGATCGCCAGTCAGGCTCAGGCGCAACAACGGCGCGTGTCTTGGAGATTCTATGATAACAATTACGCGGTCGGGATCGGTCTGCTGCAGGTCGAGAAAGTGCAGGTAGAGTTGAAGCTCACTGACGACCAGATCCAGAAAGCAACAGAGATCAGCGAGAAGCTTTCGGAAGAGATGCGCGAATTGTATATGAGCGTGCCGCGAGAACAGTGGCGTGAACGCGGTGACGACTTGCGCAAGAAAGTCAACGAAATTGCCAAGACAGCCGCTATGAAGATGGCCGAGTCGATGGACGAGGCTCAAAAGAATCGCTGGCTCGAAGTGGCCCTGCAGGCACGCGGCCCCGCGGCACTGCCGGACGACTATCTGGTCCAACACCTAAAACTCGATGACGCCCAGGTTAAGAAACTCAATGACCTCAACGTTGCACAGCGGGAAAAAATGTTCGAGATGTTTCGCCAGGCACGGGATCAGGGACTATCCCGAGAGGAAAACGCAAAGAAATTTACCACGCTTGTCGAAGAAATGAACCAACAGCGATTGGATGTCCTGAGCGATGACCAGAAAGCGGCCTTCCAAAAAATGCAAGGCGGAAAATTCGAGTTTCCCGAGGATTGATCTTCGGCAGATCTTGACAAGAGTTTGTCCTCATTCAATGACAACCTCCTGGATGCCGGCCGACCAGTTCTCTTGCAGGACGATTTCGATCTTCAATGCCTTGGTGGACACCGGATCGAAATCGACTGAATTGAACGTATCCTTTTGTACAGGATACGGCCCACGGTTTGTGACGGGCTGAAACTGGCCCTCGGCATCTTGGTAAAGAGCGCGCCATGATTTCGGCAGGTGGCATTCTCCACGGCCGGTATCGTCGAACCAATAGACCTTCAGGCGAGACAGTTCCTGGACCTGGTCCCATTCGAACTGGACCCACTCCGTGGTGCCCTTATGGGGCCAGAAATCGAGCTGCAGACTCGAGGAATCGGCTGAACTGGCTGGTACGTTCTGGTCCTTGATCGCGTCGAGTGAGGCATGAACGAACGATGCCGTGGTTTTGCTGAGATAGGCTCGGGTGCCGGCCGGCTTGGGGCGGGCCGCTTCGAGAACTCGGGCGGGCCAGACCGTCATCGGGGCCCGGCCGCGATGGGCCCACGCGTAATAAGGGATTGCCACGAAAGGCCGCTTCCCGTCCGGCACGATGTGGCCGTCCAGGGTTCGCCTGGCCGTCTCCGCCTGGCCATGGATCGTCATGACGCCACCCAGCAAATCGGGCCGGAACTGTGCGGCCAGTTCCGCATCATCGGGTATCACCAGGTCGAAGATTCTCCCGTCGTTGTCCGGGCCTTCCAGGCAATAAACGACTGGCCCGCGTTGCAGCGCGACCTTGCCGCGGTTGCTCGTGACCTTGGCGTGTGAAGTCACGCGCCGGACGGGCATCGGAAGGTCCAATTCGATTGTGTCGCCTTCCCTCCACGTGCGATTCAGCCGCGCGTAGCCGCGTGAGATCTCCAATGCAACTTGCGTGCCGTTGATTTTCAGCGACACGTCACCAGGATTCTGGTCGACGAATGAATAGAGATCGCTCGGGACCGGTTGGTTGCCTGCCCAACCGGGGATCCGGACATAGACGGCGAACGTTTCTTCCTTTTCCGGTTCGACGGCGATCTTCACCTGGCCGGACCATGGATAGCGGGTCTCCTGCACGAGCCGCACGTGGTTCTCTTGGGTATCGATGGTCACGTTGCCACCAAGATAGAGATTCACCCAGACATCTCGGCCCTTCGATGCATAGGCAAAACCGGGAATCGATGGGATGAATCTTGCGACGTTCGAGGGGCAGCAGGCGCAGCCGAACCAGGGGCTCCGGGCGTGCTGGCCATTCGATTCGAGCACGTTGGGATAGAAGAAGAGGTCCCCCTCCATGGAAATCCCGGAAAGGGCCGCGTTGACCATGGTTTTCTCAAGCACGTCGATATATTTCGCATCGCCGTGCATCAGGAACATGCGATGATTCCAGAGGACATTGGCAATCGACGCGCAGGTTTCGCAATACGCGGACATATTTGGCAGCTCGTAGGGCCCGCCGAAACCTTCATGACCTCCCTCCGCGCCGATCCCGCCGGTGATGTAGAGTTTCGTCGAGGCTACATCGTTCCAGATCGTGTTGATGGCGTTGATATAGTCCGCGTTTCCGGTCAGCGCGGCGACGTCCGCCATACCCGTGTATTGGTAGACCGCTCGAACGCTATGTCCGACGGCCTCTTTCTGATCGACCACGGGGACATGATCCTGGGAATAGATACCGTACAGGCCGCCCTTTCCGTCGGGGCCGCGGTGGCCTGGATGACCTCTCTGATCGAGAAAGAACTTGGCCTGGCTCAGATACTTCGCGTCACCGGTGACGCGGAACAGCTTGCAAAGTCCGATTTCGATTTCCTGATGGCCTGGCGGATCCGTGCGATTGCCGGCGTTGAAGACCTGGCAGATCAGGTCGGCATTTTTTTTGGCAACGTTGAGGAACGTCTCGTCTCCGGTGACTTCGTAATGTGCCACGGCCGCCTCAATCATGTGGCCGGCGCAATACTGTTCATGGATCGATGCAACGTTCGTCCACCGTTTCTCCGGCTGGGGCTGCGGTACGGAATAAAACGTGAACAGGTAGCCGTCTTCCCACTGGGCCGCAGCAATGATTCGGATCAGCTGGTCCAAGTAGAGCCGCATGAGCCGGTCGGGGTGCACCTGGAGCGAGTAGGCGGCCCCTTCCATGACCTTGTAGACGTCGGAATCGTTGAAGTAGATGCCTTCGTGCTTTCCATCGAGCAGGCCGGCCGCTTTCTCGAAATTGCTGATCCGATCCGTCGCCTCGCACTGTTCGAAGGCATAGGGAATCGTCACCGTGCGGTTCGTCTCCAGCCGGGGCGTCCAGAAGCCGTCGTCCACATGGACCTTACTAAAGGGGACTGGCTGGATGCTGTAATCGCGGGGCCCTTCCTCTGCGAGCGCTACCGCCGCGATGACTTGGCAAATCAGGACGATTCGGCAAAAGGCCGAAACGCCACAGCATGGACGGTCTGTTGGCACGAATTGCATGGTCATTTGCTCCTCATGGTCCGAAGGCCGAATACACCACCGGCCCAGTTACCGGAATGGGCCTGGAACTTGATGGTGATGCTTTGCTTCCCCTTGGTCATATTTTCCGGTAATGGGGTGATTTCATCATAGAATGTATCGGGATGCTTTCTCTGGAGGCGTTGCGAGATAAGTCGTTCGCCGTCGACCAGGACGTCGAACGTACGGTTGCCGCTGTCGCTGCCCCAGTAAGTGACCCAGAGCTCCTGGGGCTGGCCGGGCAGGATCTTGAGCCGGTAGGAGAACCAGCCGTCCTGGGCATGGCGGTACTTGCGGCCGCCAAAATCGCCCGAAGATGTCCTCTCGCCCTGCAGCCCGTGGTCCGTTTCGCTCTGCTGCTCGCCGGGGCTTACCATGTCGACAGTGCGTTCGGCAATCTCCGTCTGCCGAACTTGCTCCGCGCGGTATTCTTCCTCCTTTGCCTGCCATTGATGGCTAGAGAACCGATCCCAATAGACGACATAAGGCCGCTCGCCGTGCATCTGGTAAAATGGTTCCAACCTGACGCGGACCGGCCCGGTACTGCCGGGAATCCGAAAGAGGCCAGGCTCGCTCAAGAAGACGTTGGACCGATCGCCGGCCGGTGCCAGCGCCGCAACCGCCTCCTCGTGCGATGCGACCACCGCCGGGAACGGTTTCGTCCGATCCACCTCGGCGCAAAGCACGAGCGGGCCGTTCAGGAAGGCAAAACGATCCGGATTGTCCCGGAATCCCTCGGTAGAAAGGCGCATCGGTAGTTTCACCTCGACACGGTCATTGTTCTCCCACTGGCGGCGCAGTGTCACGTAACTCCCCGGCCGGCTTTCAGTATCTTGCCGGACACCGTTGACTGTCATTTCGATACCCGAGGCGGCCCATGCGGGATGGCGTATCTTCAATGTGCCCTCTTTCGGTTCCTTACATGTCAATATCAATCGTGTTGTATCTTCTTCCGGAAACCGCGTTTCCTGACGCACGATCATATCCGTTTCCGGGATCCGTAGTTCGGAAGCGATGTACAGGTTCACAATCAGCGTCTCTTTCCCATCGTGGAAGTAGATACTGTCCCCGTATTTTGCATGGTTTTCGATGCCTGTGCCAGTGCAGCACCAGAAGGAATCCAGGGGCGAGGAATAGCCGTAACCGTCGCCTTGCTTGGCCGATCCGGATCGTAAGGGCACATAGTAGCACATCATGCCCGTCTCGGGATGCTGCGATGCCAGGATATGATTGTACAGAGCCCGCTCGTAATAGTCGGCGTACTTGGCATCCGGCTCCCAGCAGAACAGGTGCCGCGTGAGCTTGAGCATGTTGTAGGTATTGCATGTCTCGGTGGTCGCCGGCCCGAGTGCCTCGCTGAGTTTTTCCTTGGGCGAGAAGTGTTCGCCATTACTGTGTCCGCCAATGACATAGGACCGCTCATGGACAACCGTTTCCCAAAAAAACTCGGCGGCGGTTTTCAGCCGCGGGTCGGCCGTCAGTTCGTACTGCTTGGCGGCGCCGATGAACTTAGGAATCTGCGTATTGGCGTGCAAGCCGGTGAGCTTATCCTGCCGCTGTTGCGCTGGGCCAATGACAGCCATATGGTTGAAACGTTGTGCGATCTTTAGATACTTCTCTTCGCCGGTCAGGCCATACAGATTAGCCAGCACCTCGTTCATGCCGCCATGTTCGATATCAAGCATCCGCTGCATCCGCTCGTCGCTGAGCCGATCGTTCCGGGCAATAGCCCAATCGGCAAACTTCTTGCATACAGCGAGGGCTTGTGCGTTGTCGCAGTAGACGTACATATCCAAGAGACCAGCGTAAATCTTGTGCAACGTGTAGTAGGGCGCCCAGACACGCTGGCCGCTTTCAACGCGGTCGAAGAATTCTTCCGGATAGGCGCTGAGATAGCCGTTGGGAAATTTCGCCTGGCATTCGGCAAGCCCATCAACCACCGCGTCCGCTTTGGCTTTCAATGCGGGATCTTTTGTGCTGGCGACCATCATCGCGCAGGCGGTGAGGTAGTGGCCGGTGAAATGGCCTCGCAATTCGCAGTCGGGCTTCTCCCAACCGCCCAGCGGCTCCGCCGACGAAGACAGGCCCGCGTTGATCCGGAACGTGTGCAGCAGCCGGTCAGTATCCAGGCTCAAAAGGTACTGACGGTCCAGCTCTTGAGCATGCTTGAACGGCCCGTCCAACAGCCGTACGTCTGGCAAGTCAAAGCTATAGACACGGAGCGGAACCCGATTGGCCGCCTTCATCTTCGTGTTGTCGTATGTCAATGGATCCGCGGCAAACGCCGTCAGCGATACCACGGCCACCAGTGCCAACGAGAAGGTAACAAGCTTCCTTTGAGCGCGCATGGTTCTCCTCGTAAAAAAGAGACGGGAAAATAAGTCTAAGTAACACGACAGTCGATTGTAGCGACCACCCTGGCCCCCACACGATAACCTCCATGAGAAATAATTATAACAAGAGGCAACAGAGAAAACGCAGCCTTGTTTTCTCTGTTGCCTTTTCTGGTCATATATTCTTTTCCCATCCAGCTCAGTCGCCAGGCTTCCGAATGGAGTTAAACCAAGCCCACAGACCTATAATCGCAACGCCTCCACCGGCAAGTTGCAGGAAAAGTTGAGTGTCGTTGTGTGGGACGAGTGATCCGACCGCCAATACAATGGCTCCCGACAGAACAATGATAGAGCAGCTAATACTTGTCATGGAATATCTTCCAAAAACCTAGGACGGTTCCGATGAGAAGCAGGCTGGCGATCCATGTGGCCGGTTCGGGAACGGCTATGGATCCAAGCGAGCTAACACCGGTACCGGTACCGAATTGGTTTCGCCAAATGGCCAGGTCGGCGCTATCGACATTTTTGTCGTTGTTGGCATCTCCTTGGCCCAGCGTTGCAGTACCAGTGATGCCGAAACCTCGTTGCCATACGAGGAAGTCGGCGCCGTCGACATCGCCATCCCCATCGAAGTCGGCATGGGCAGTTTGCCCAATGTACTCGACGATACCGGCATATGGTCCCGCATCCACCGAGTTGAAACGAAATTGGAGATCCTGCGCATCTACGGACTCGTTATAGGCATTTCCCACCGAAACGGATGCGTCGGCAGCCAGTTCCGTGGAACCGAGCAGGAATGACTCAATCAGGCGATACGCACTGCTACTGCCACCTTCATCCCAGCTTTCTCCAACACCCGTTCCAATCGCGTTGAGATTCTGGTCATCTAGACTGTTCCAGCCAGTTCCGTTGGTTGGATCAAGGGAGCCGAGGGCACTATCAATTTGGTACGAATTCAGGTTTACCGTGTTGTCACCCGTGTTGGTGATCGTGACCTGCCCCGTCCCCCGGTCAACGACGAGCGTCAGTTGGTTGAGATTCGGGGCGAATTCCTGAACGGAGTTGGTTTGGAGTAGTGAGATTTCCTCGGTTGTCAGAATATGATTGAAAAAGCCGACGTCGTCGATCATTCCCTCCCAGTTCCGGCCAGTTCCCTCACGATGCCCGCCGATCACCAAACCCTCGACAGCCGCCAGCGGATCGGTATTTTCCATCGAGGCGACCTGGATGCCATCCAGATAGATCGTGTGCAAGCCTGGATTGACCAATCCACCATCCGCATCGTAGGTGACGATGAGGTTATGCCATATCTCGTTCCCTGCGGCGGGAAAGCTCACATTGGGAGCAACAGCTAAATCGGTTATGGTAAAGACCTGCCCCACATCACCGGATCCAAGATCCCGTAAACCATAGGATACGGAATATGCCCCCGTGGCGCTCGGGCTGTTGCCGGCCGTTGTTTCCAGGACAAAGTAGCGATCGGCGGTACCGATGATATCTGGAACATCGAGCCGGTACCAGACGGAGTAGCTATGGTCTTGGCCGGGCCCCTGGACAAGGACATTGCCACTGGTGAATGCATATTCGCTGTTCGCTCTTTCAAACGTTGCCGCATTGCCAAACTTCCCGCCCGGATCGCCGGCCGTTGCGCCGTTGAAAGGCACTAGAAAGAGGCCACCGTAGTCGGCAATGAAATCATTATCAAAGGTCCATGATGCGACCAGGTCGGCACGTCCTGGAGATGCCATCAGGCTGGCCGCGACGATCAACGCCAGGAAGCCGAATCGAATCCGGCAGGCCGGCCGTCTGGATTCGCCCGATTTTTTGTGCATGAGCCGATCTTCTCCATCCCGATCGATCTTCTTGAAAAACCAAGACCGATGATTTTGCCGGAATCCATTCCAGCCGCAGATGGCAATCAGGAGCATGGAGAATAACCCGATCGCCGCCGGCTCGGGCACGCCCGAAATCAGCGCATCCAGAGCGCCTGCGCCATTGGCGGCGTCATAGAGCGATTCGAATGCCACAAAATCGAGCATATCGTTATCCAGGTCGCCATCCAGGTCACCCATTCCATAGGCTTCCGCAACGGACATCGTCGAGAATACACCGCCATGGCCGATGAGGAATGTTGTCCAATCGGCGGCACTGATATTCCCATCAAAGTTCAGATCGCCGGCATCAAATCGCTTGGCATTGTTGCCTGAAAAGAGCACGCTTCCGGTCGTGATTTCCTGGCCATTTGAGTAGTACTTGAATTGGATATCCTCCGTTGGGCTTGGAAACCAGATGGCTCCCAAGTTGACCGTCTGCCCATCCGAGATTGTGGCTCCGCTGGAACTGTCCGATGACTCGGCAAGATGCGTGGCCAAATCGGCTTCGATGCTCCAGGTATGGGCCGGATCGACACTCCCCCCGCTATTGGAATCCCCGTGCTCGGTGATTGAGTTCCAACCGCTTGAATTGAAACTTCCAATGGCGGAAGAGATCGAGTAGCTATCCAGTGCGATGGGGCTGCCCGTATTATTCGAAATGGCTATTGCGTGGGTATTGCGGTTGATGGTGAGCGACAATTCAGTTCCCATCACATCCATGATCTGGATTGTTTTGTCATAAAGCCCTTGAATCTGCGTGCCGGTCAGCAACTGATTGAAGACCGCGACCTCGTCAATATAGCCGTCCCAGTTTCTCCCACCGTCGCCGGCACGATGGTTCCCGATATGAAAGCCGGTCGCACCCGCCCGATTCAATGCAAGATTTGGAATTACCGCCGTGTCCCAAAGCATTCGATCATGGTAATACTTCAGCGTGTCATTCGCCTCGTCAATGACAATTGCCGCATGGTGCCAGAAACCGTCATTGACAGAAGGCATGATCGCAAGGACTCCACCCGTTGATGGAGCATCCGTATACCATTGAGCATATTTGTCGAAGCCATCGTCTCGAATGCCAAATGACAGCGGCCAAGTCGAAGGCGCCGTTTCCCAGACAAAATTTCGTTCATCCGAGCCATCGTATGAGATGTCCTCGTACAGGTACCAGGCAACCACCGTGTTGACGACCGATCCGACCGGCCCGAGGAGTACATTTCCCGTGATATCGACATAGTCGGTTGCACCCGGCGCATTATCGATCCGCAACGCGCCTCCGCCAACCTGGTATTCGCCGGATGTGTGGGTAATCGAGGCCGTACCCACCGGAACGCCGTCGAGCAATGTATTCCCCTGCTGGTTCGCAAAATTCGTATCGAAGGACCAGTACGCGGTAAGCGAGGCGAATCCAGAATGTGCCATGCAAAGGCAGGCAACGAACCCAAAACCCAAGATGGTCGACTTGATCATGGTTCTGATCCTTTCAAGTACAAGTTTTCTTCACGAGCAACCTGAGGATCATCAATGGGCAACTGCAGGAAATGGCAATGGCCAAGGAAGATGGCTCAGGGACCCCCAGAGCAGCAAAAGAACCTTCGCCGTTATACTTTTCATACGCGTTGAAGAAGAGGATGAAGTCATCAAGGTCGTTATCGAAATCCCCATCTAGATCGCCTCGGGTGTAAGCTTCCTCGACACTCATCCCAGTAAAATTACCTCCATGACCTATGAGGAATTGCAGCCAGTCGGTCGCATCGATCGCGCCATCGTCATTGAAATCGCCACGCAGGAATTTGACAATCGAGAGATCTTGGAGGGCGTTCATCGACGATCCTGGAATCGGTCCGAGACCGAGCAGATCGAGGGCCAGGTTCGTGGCATCACCGTGCCGGATCGGTTGGTAAGGATCGGTGTAGTCGGGGCGTCCGTTTCCTGGATCCTTCCGTGTCAGGGAATTCAAGGCATAAAGGTCCTCTCCAATTTGCTCACCAGCAAGCCAAACATAGAACGGGATTGTATAGATTTCGGGATTAGTGATATCACCGTGACCGGTACCATACCCACCGTGGTCCGCTGTCAGTAGGACGGCTGTACTCCCGGCCAGTTCGGGATCATTCTTGATGAACTCGATCAATCGGCCTAATTCGGCATCCACGGCTTGGACTGCATTCTTGTATTCCTGGCTCTCCCAGCCGTAGCTATGCCCTACGGCGTCCGTCAGGTGCCAGTGCATCAAGGCATAGGTGTACGGATCGGATGTCATATCATTCATGAACGCTGTATTTTGTGCATTGATATTATCGTTGGTCACCAAATGGTAAGTATCTATCTTGTCGGGGCCATCATCGGCTCCGCTGGTATCCGGCGTGCCGGAATCCTCATCCCAACTAGTATCGAGAAAATTGAATCCGTTCCAGCCCGCGTATAAGGCGGTGCTTTTGCCGTGGTCATGCACCACATCGAAGATACTATGCACATAAGGATCCCCACCCGCGGCGGCGCAATCGCTGTGGACGGTTGCCCCGGAACTGGTGGCGACAATGGCAGCCCCTTCGTACAGGTTGTTGTTCACGGCACTTGTCAAGTTCGAATCAAATGTCCAGTGGGCGACGAGGTTGGCACCGGCGACCTGGGACACGGTTTGAGTTCCGTGATAGATGGCCGCGATCTCCCCCGCGGATGCTAATCCGTTGATCACGGCCATGTCGTCGATGAATCCATCCCAATTGCGCGATCCGTCACCGCTCCGATGGTTGCCGATAAAAAATTCCTTGGATCCGTTCCCTGCCACAAGCGACAAGCCAGGGATCGTGGCCTGATCGACTTGAACTCCGTCGTGGTAGTACCTCAGACTCTGATTCGACTCATCGATCACCACCGCGGCATGGTGCCATTGGCCATCGGAAACGATGGGCAAACCTGCCGCATTTCCGCCCGTGCTAGGATCTTTTGTGAACCATTGGGCATGCTTGTTGCCGTCCCCTGTATCACTCCGGATTCCGAACGATAACGTATAATCAGTCGGCCCGGTTTCCCAGAGAAAGTTTCTGATATCCGAGCCATCGGAATCGATATCTGTATACCGATACCACGACATGACAGTCGACGTGATGGAGCCGGACGTACCCACGACGACATTGCCATTCACGTGGACATAGTTGGCTCCTGAACCATCATCGATACGCAGGGCGCCGGTGCCTCGGACAAACTCTCCGGCGGCGGTCGTGATATCGACGCCACCTGGCACGAAGGGTCCTCCCGAGCCGGGATCACTATTGCGTATCACGTGATGCCCATTGGCTCCGTCTCTGGGCCGGCCCGTGATCACGGTGACATGATTGGGTAGCGTGACCGTATTCTCGTACAACGTCCGGGCATTGTCGGTGGTGACGCCTTCGGCGCGGAGCTGATAGAAGTTGGGCAAATTCGCAGGCCCCAATTCCTCGATCACGGACCCGCGCAGGCCATCCACGCTAATATGAATGACATAATCGACCCTGGGATTGGCGGCTAGGATCAGCCGCGGTGCGCAAAGCGCAAGCGCGGCGGCAAGGTAAAGGATAGGTAGAACCAATCGAGCGAACATCATGGATGAACCCTTGTTACACCATATATTACTTATCACGGCTTCTTTGGTCAACAAAATAACAGAGCTGATTCAATGAATCAACTCATGGCCTCTCGTAGGTTGACCATGCTCTGCTTACATCGTATCATAGGGCGGCTCTGTTTATCCCCTGGAAATTGTCCGTCTTCTTCCAGTTTTACTCAACCCAGAGGGAGCTGCATCATGGCGGTTCATGCCCGGAAAGGGAAATGGGGCAGGAGTCTTTTGCCAGGACGGCCCACGACCAGCACGCGCTCGGTGCCGGGCTATCCACAGAATGTACCTGCGTCCCTTGATATTCGTGGTTTCACACTAGTCGAATTACTCGTCGTGATCGCGATTATCGGCATCCTGATCGCGCTCTTGTTGCCTGCGGTGCAAGCGGCTCGGGAGGCGGCCCGGCGCAACACGTGCCAGAATAATCTTAAACAGATCGGTATCGCCCTCCATAACTACCACGACGCCCACCAGACGTTTCCTTCAGGCCATCACCAAATTAATATCCACGATCATTGCTGGATGACGGCGATTCTACCCCATATTGAAGAGCAAGTGCTATTCGATGGCTATGATTATTCGCAGAAGTGGAACTCCGCGAAGAATCGGCTTGTCGCCGAGAGAGACATCGCCGTTCAGCTATGCCCATCCACCGAGCACCAAAATGTCGGGCAAGGGGATTATGGAGGGATCAACGGTTGCGGCAGTTATTCTGGGGAGGCCGATATTCCAGACGGATGGGAAAATGGCAATGGCTACGAGGTGGGCATGTTTCCAGCAACTGGAGACGATCCGATGGTAGCCGGCAATCACCCGATTGCACTCAAGCATGTTACGGACGGGACATCGCATACCTTGTTCGTAGGCGAGGACGCGGGCCGGACCGATGCGGCGCGGTTTTGGGCGAATGGCAACCAGACCTTTGTGCAACATGGCCTCATTAATGTGTCGCGATCCAACGAATTATTCAGCGACCATCCCAGCGGAGTACATGTCCTGATGGTCGATACCCGGGTATTTTTCATGAGTGAAAGCACCCCCAAACTTATCATCGACTATATGTCCACTCGCGCCCACGGTGAATTAGTCGATTATGCAGAGCTGCAGTAAAGCTACCAGAATAGAATATTTCGTTAAACACCTGACAGGTGGCATCGGATATTGGAGCTTGGATACTTGGCCAGGACCACAAAGATTCCCGAACCGAATTCGCTCGCCCTGTTGGGGCTGGTTGGCATCATGGGATTATGGTTTCTGAAACGTTGATAGACAAATACGCGCCTGGGACATGCGTTTTGTTCGCGGAGCGAACAACGGCTATCATTCCTCGTTGGATCGCAGTTTCGCGAGGACGCTATAATCTTCGAGGGTGGTCGTGTCCCCGACCGCTTCGCGGCCGGCCGCGATATCGCGGAGGAGTCGCCGCATGATTTTACCGCTGCGGGTCTTGGGCAGCGCCCCGGTGAAATGGATATCGTCAGGCTGTGCGAGAGGCCCGATTTCTTTCCGGACGTGCATCCGCAGTTCCTTGCGGAGTTCATCGCTCGGTTCGCCATCGGCGAGTGTGACGAAAACGGATACCGCCTCGCCCTTCAACTCGTCGGGCCGGCCGACTGCCGCGGCTTCGGCGACCAGCGGATGGCTCACGAGGGCCGACTCGATTTCAATCGTGCTGAGCCGGTGACCGGAGACATTGAGGACATCGTCGATTCGGCCCATGATCCAGTAGTAGCCATCCTCGTCGCATCGGGCATTATCACCCGTAAGGTATTTTCCTGGTACCTTGCTCCAGTAGATTTCCTGATAACGCTCGTCATCGCCCCAGATCCCGCGCAGCATGGCCGGCCAGGGTTTGGTAATCATGAGCCAGCCGCCCTGATTTGCGCTGACCGGTTTGCCGTCTTCCGTGCCGACGACTTCCGGGACGATGCCTGGGAGTGGTTTGGTGCAGCTTCCCGGCTTCGTGGAGATGGCGCCCGGCAGGGGACTCATCATGATTCCGCCGGTCTCGGTTTGCCACCACGTATCGACAATCGGGCATCGCTCACCGCCGATCATTTTGTGGTACCACATCCAGGCTTCGGGATTGATTCCTTCCCCGACGGTTCCTAGCAGGCGGAGGCTGGACAAATCGTGTTTTTCGACATGTTGATTTCCCCACTTGATAAAAGCGCGAATGGCGGTCGGGGCCGTGTAGAAGACCGTGACCTTGTACTTTTCTACGATATCCCAGAAGCGGTCCTCCGCCGGCCAGTTGGGGGCGCCTTCGTAAATGACAACCGTCGCACCCGCCGAGAGCGGGCCGTAGACGATGTAGCTATGGCCGGTGATCCAGCCGATATCCGCGGTGCACCAATAGATATCGTCATCGCGATAGTCGAAGACCCATTCGAAGGATTTCTTGGCAAAGAGGTTGTAGCCGGCCGTTGTGTGCTTGATACCCTTCGGCTTACCGGTGGAACCGCTCGTATAGAGGATAAAGAGCAGCGCTTCGCTATCCATTGGCTCGGCCGGGCAATTGTCCGAGGCGTTGGCCATGAGGTCATGCCACCAGAAGTCACGGCCCTTTTGCATCGGGACCTCCATGTCGGTCCGTTTGTAAACAATACACTTTTCCACGGTTGGCGATTTGGCGAGCGCTTCATCGACGGTCGCTTTCAATGCCAGTTCCTTGCCCCGCCGCCAGCCGGCATTCGCCGTAATTTGGATCTTCGCGCTGGCATCTTTGTTCCGGTCCGCAATCGCTTCGGCCGAGAATCCGGCGAAGATAATCGAATGAATCGCTCCAATCCGGGCACACGCGAGCATGGCAATCGCCAGCTCAGGAATCATCGGCATGTAGATTGACACGACATCGCCTTTGCCAACACCCAGCTTCTTGAGCACATTGGCAAACTTGCAGACTTCGGTGTGGAGTTGTGCATAGGTCAGCCGGACTTCGTCCTCCACCGGTTCTCCTTGCCAGAGAATGGCCGTTTTATCGCGGTGTGGCGAATCCAGGTGGGCATCAAGACAGTTATAACTGACGTTTGTCTTGCCGCCACCAAACCACTGGGCGAACGGTTCGTTCCATTCGAGGACAGATTCGTACGGTGTGAACCAATGGAGGTCGGCAGCAGCACGCCCCCAGAATTCCTCCGGATCCGCCTCGGCCTCGGCATAGAGGGTTTCGTATTCTTCCAGGGATTTGATCCGAGCTTTCGCGGAGAACTTCGGACTGGGCGGGAAAAGACGAACCTCCTGCATGACAGTATCAATACTGCCTCTCTGCTTTGACATTGCTGTAAACCCTTTGTAGTTTTGCGATTATGGTTTATTGATGGATCCAAGACAAACCTGGATTCTACTCGTGACGCCGTTCGACCGATAGGGGGGTAGTTTGTGATTCGCTCCAACACATGGCGTTCGAACCACCCTCGAAAGAGGCCGATTCCGAGCCATCGGGCGATGCGCGGTAGCCTCTTATTTAAGAAAGGCGGAATCCCTTTGTCCAGCCCTTTTCAATAGCCCGGATATCCCTCACGATAGTGGCGATCGGACACCTCAGGTAATGTTGCTCTGGGATCTGCGAACCGAGGATCGGATGTATGCCTGATTTTCTCATGCTAGCCACGATGATCGGGTTGATCATGCTTGTGGTCAACTGCATCGAGGTCGGCCGCAACGATGCCGCGAATCTAGTGAATGCGGTATTCGGGGCTCGGGTCATGAGACGAAGGACGGCCGTGATGATCGCCGCGACCGCGGTCGTTCTGGGTGCGTCCTTTTCATCCCCGGTGATGGAAACCACCCGAAAAGGGATCTTCGATCCGATGGTGTTAACTGTTCAGATGGCGCTGGCAATCTATATCAGTGTCTACTTTGTGAATACGGTACTCTTATTTACATTCTCTGGTTTCGGTATCCCGGTCAGCACGACAGCATGCCTTGTTTTTGAATTGGTGGGTGCTTCGTTATTCCTGGCGGGATTGCAAAATGTGAGTTGGTTGCAAGTCGGTTCCGTGGTCAATGCAATCATCTTCTCGATTGTAATCAGCGGCCTGGCGTCTTTCATGATCATGCGGGTGTTTCGCGGGGCCATACGTGACAAGGCACGAGACCGTGAGACCGTTCTATTACACGGCCCATGGATTGCCGGAGCCATGTTCACATGGCTTGCCTGGTTCATGATATTCAAGGGCCTGAAAAATGTTGCCATTGTCAAGACTATTAAAGAAGAGGTTTTTGAAGTCTATAGCGAGTGGCTCGTCTTAATGGTTATGTGGGGAGTCTTCACGCTGATAACGCACCTCATTCTCGTCGCCACCCATCAGCGAAGTGCCAAGTACCTTTTTCCGGCAACCGCCGTGCTCGGGATGATTTGCATGGCGTTTGCTTTCGGTCAAAACGACCTGGCCAACGCGGCCTCCCCGGGGCTCGGCGAGTGTGATTGCATTTGCATCCGGCCGGGGACTTCCCGTTTCAACCACCTATGTCGCGTTTGCCGCGGTATTGGGAACGGGACTCTCCGATCGCGTCTTCGCCCGGGGCGATGCCGACACCAAGCTCGGCCGTGCTCTTCGTTTTCTTCTGTTCAAATGATAGACAGATACCCTTGCATCCGGGATGTTGTTTGGCCATTATAGATATTTACAGAAGTCACCTTGCCCATGAGTGATTTTCAAGCATCAAGGAGTTCCGCACTTTGAAGTATCGATCAATTTCAATTTCCATGAATCGTTCCCTTTCGAGACGGTTGCCGTTTACCGGTTATGCTATTTTGCTAGCGGTGTCATGGCTTCTTACAATCGCGTGTGCAAGTGATGCGCCAATCGATACGAAGCCTTATCCGGTCGAGCAGCAATACATGGCGACCCCGATGCCGGATCGGATTATTCTGACGATGAGCGGGGATCCGGCACGGTCCGTCGACGTGACCTGGAGAACGAATGTCACGGGCGCCCCGGCGTTCCTCGAATGGGTGCAATCCGATACGCTTGTGGGCGATTTGCGGAAGTTGGAGCTTGAGCCCAGCCATCGCCTTCCTGCGACAACGGAAATGTTCCATTCCGATCTAGGGTTATGCCGTATCCATACCGTCCACCTTGCTGGGCTTGAACCGGCGACGAAGTATGTCTATCGGGTGGGTGATGGAGTGAACTGGAGTGAATGGTTCCAGTTCGGCACGGCCCACGATCGGCCTGCCCCCTTCTCGTTCATTTATTTAGGAGACGGCCAGAATGCGATCCGTTCCTGGTGGTCGCACGTGGTCCGCCAGGCCCATCAGGAGGCACCTCGGGCGGCGTTTGTGCTTCACGCTGGCGACCTTGTGAATGGCGCGAACAATGATGCGGAATGGGGGGAATGGTTCGAGGCGGGCGGCTGGTTGAATGCCATGGCACCAGTCGTTGCTACGCCCGGCAATCACGATCATCCGGACGGCAGCCTCTGCCGGCATTGGCGGCCGCAGTTTGCCTTTCCGACGAATGGCCCGAAGGGCCTGGAAGAGACAACGTACTGGTTCGATTACCAGGGTGTGCGCATCGTTTCTGTTAATAGTTACGAGCGGTTGGAAGAGCAGGCGGTGTGGCTAGATCGAATCCTCTCCAAATGCCCGGCTTCGCAATGGAAGATCGTCACACTGCATTATCCGCTCTTCTCCGCGGCCAAGGGACGGGACAATCCCCAACTGCGGAAGATCCTGCAGCCAGTTTTCGTCCGTCACCATGTCGATCTGGTACTGCAAGGGCACGATCATGCCTATGCTCGCACCGGCCTCGGCGGTCCGCACAACGTGGCTGATGGAGTCAATCTGAATCAGGGGGGCACCGTCTATGTGGTCAGTGTCAGCGGCGCAAAGATGTACGAGGCGAATGAGACCTGGAATGTCAGCCGGGTCGGGACGGGTATTCAGCTCTATCAGGTCATCCATATCGACGGCAACCGCCTTGAATATGAGTCCCGCCGTGCCACCGGTGAATTATATGATGCGTTCACTCTCACCAAAAATGAAGACGGCCACACTCAAATCATGGAACGGATTCCGGATCGCCCGGAAATTCGGCATTGACAAGCCAACGCGACCGATGGCCGCAAACAGAACGTAGGCGGGTCTCTCCGAGACCCGCATTGCCACCCCGTAATAACATCCTCTACCCAGGAAAATAACGAGGGAAACGTTCAGGGTAGTCTCATTCGTCTCGCGCAATGACCTTGATTTGTTGGGTCACGGGCATTCCATGCGATTTGGTTGAGGCTGTGACAATGTGAATTCCCGGATGCGCAAACCGATGGGCGATCGAGGAATAAGGCCGGTACGCATCCAGATGCGTCCCATCGCCAAAATCGATTGTGATTGAATCGGTCACGTCTCCTTGCGGCCAGATTCGAAAGTTCACCGGCTGGCCGACTCGTACGACATCAGCAGGTTTGAAGGTAACAAAGAGCGTCGGGATAATGTCCTCCGGGGCCGGATGCGAATAGACCTTCACCTTGCAGAAATCAACATCGACGGCACCATGACCATCTTCGATCCACAACGCGGCCATGTAACAGCCTGATTTGTCAAATGTTCTTTCCGTGCGAGGGCCATCCGCGCGAGTTCCGTCATGGAATTCCCATCGATAGGATACCGTTTTCGAGCCACGGACCAGGGAATGGGTTCCATCGAATCGTTCGGTCTGGCCGATCTGGACTACATGATGGGGACGCGCAACGGCGTATAGAACGTCGCGAGCTTTTTCGAGATATGCCGCGACCAGCCAAGGATACAGATTGAGGTTCCGGCTCATCTGCCCCGAATCTTTTGCCGCATCGGATAGATAAGCTCCGACATGGAGATGGGGAAAATTTCCCGAAGCACCCCGTTTGCCAACCATGCCGATCCATTGGCCGCGCTGGACGGGTGTTCCTTCATGGAATTCGGACAGAATCGAATCAAGATGGCAGAAGGCCAGGATAAAACCATGCTGGTCTTGGACGGCGAAGGTGCCCTCATCGCGATGGACTTGGACGGCGATACCGTCGATGCAACTGACGACCTTTTGTCGCCGCTCGAAACCAGCGAAGTCGACGCCATAGTCATGATAAAAGGACTGGCCTCCTGGGTCCCCATCGTGGTAGCCCAGGTGAACCGGCTCGTTGTACGCCTGCATGCCGTGGGAAAATAAACGATACCCCGGCAATGGAAAGCCAAAAAGCCGGGTATCGACAATCGGATCGGTGGCATCCCAGACCGAGAACTGTACCCGTTTGGGAATGTCGAGCCAACCGGAAGTCGTATCAACTTGGATCCGCAGTCCCTCCCATTCCGTTGGCATGGCATAGGGGCGCGAGGTGAGTGTAACCGGATTCCCGTCAATCTCAACTTCCACCTCGGCCCGGCGCACGAGCCCGACGACACGATCTTTGTCTTCCTTCACCCCGTTGAGCCGTATCGATTTTTGCGTTCCATCTTTGAGCCGGAAAGGGCATATTTCGCCAAGGTCCAGGTAAATGAAGTTTTGATTCGAGTATTGAATCTTCGCCGCCTGGTTCGTTTGAATGGAGGATTTCAATTCTTCGATTGTCCTTATGCGGATTGGATGGTTAGTTCAACCGCTGAAACAGAAGCCGCGGGAAAAGACCAGACCATTTCATTGGTAATTTGGCTTTCCTTCGGGAACGTATGTTCGGGGCGATATTCGAAAATTTCAAATTCCGGATCCAGATCGAACCAGGTGACGCGCCCGCCCGTGACATGCATGCCATCGACGGCGAATGTGGACTGAACGGGACGCGTTCGATGAGTGTTGACGACATGGAGGTAGATACAGTCTCCAGTCCGGCTTGCCGTCACGTCAAGATTTTCGGGTGTTCCAAGGACCTCGACCGCCTGTTTGCCGGTATGTTTCCGGTAGAGGCTCATCACCATTGCGACTGGCATCATGTAAGACGGGCCATGCGGGACTGGGATCATGACGGCATTGTTTTGCCAACGCGTCCCGCAGAAATCGGCCAGCGTGGCAATTTTGAGCAGGTCCCCATTTCGTTCATGCACATTTAAAACGCGGGCATTGGCAACTCCGGCGGCCCAGGTGGACAGGACTTCGCAACGATTACGCCCTGGCAAGATGAAATGGCACTCCGTCATGGCCAGTGGCATATTAAAACGGGCGACTTGGCTCCGCATTTCGTCCATTTTCTCCTGCTGGATCCGGCAGGCTTGCATGAGGGAATCCCAGGTCTTGGCCGGATCCTTGCGATATTCAATTCCGCGGAGTGGTGAGTCGGCGCCTCCGGGCCCGAATCCGTTATGGAAGGCCAGGTACTGCAATTCTTCACCGGCCACCTCGGCCATCCGTTCAGCCCATCCCGAATCGCCCCAGCCGATGATTTGGATCTTCGGGTCCGCCTTCCGCATGGCTCGGGCGAATTCCAGGGTTTTTTTCGCGGCGGATTCCACATCGAATCCATCCGGATCGTAGGAGGTTTCATTTCCGATTTGCCAGAGCTTCACGTTGTATGGTTTTTGGATTCCGTGCTGGAGCCGCAGGGCATTGGAGGGATCGTTGCAATAGGCAACCCATTCGGCCGCTTCATTCGCATCGCCTGAACGGATATCGCCTTTGGGAGAGACGGCCCATGGTTTGCGGCCATCGGCCTCGAAGTTCACAACGATGAGTGGATCCGCGCCAATGCGGTGGCAGAAATCGACGAATTCGCCGGTTCCGACCTGATGATTGTAGATGCCGCCCCACAACAGGTTCTGCATCGGTTTCCTGCTCTCTCGCGGGCCAACACCCTCTTTCCAGCGGTAGTAGGAGCAGAAACAGCCCCCCCAACGCATCAGGGTGGGTGCCAGTTCCTGGGAGATCTCGATGACATCTTCCCGCCAGCAATCCCCAGCGAAGTCCCAGGCCGCATCGACGGAGGCATCGGTTGTCCCCAGCGGCTCCATGAATTGCATGTAAAGGTAAGGCGATAATTCAAACTTGGGTTGTGCATCCACATGGATATGCGGCTCGGGCTGGATGCCAGCCGGCTTCCCCATCAACGGCTGTCCAACGAGGGACCATCCAGCATAAGCCAGTCCGGATGCCTTGAAGAACTGGCGCCGATTCAAATCAATTGGGTGCATGATCGACTTCTTGGATTGAACTTGAATTGGATCTCTTCCCATTTGCAATATCCGGGGCATGGTGCTCGGAATGCCATGCACAATCATGGGGCAAGAAGTTTAAAAAATCAATCGTTCTGTCATGATTTTGCCGAAACCATGCGATCTGGATCAGAGTGAGGGCTATTGTTTTTACTGTCCCAATAGGGGGAGAGCGCTCGCAAATTCAGGACGATTTGTGGGAAGACATCGATGATGTGATCCACATCCTGTTCTGAATTATACCGGCTGAAGCTGAAGCGAATGGAACCGTGGATTGCCGTGAATGGCACGTTCATTGCTCGCAGGACGTGCGTTGGTTCCAGGGACCCTGAAGTGCAAGCGGATCCACTCGACGCGCAGATCCCATGGGCGCTCAACTGGTAAAGCATGGCTTCCCCTTCGATGTAATGGCACGATAGGTTCGATGTATTGGGAAGCCGTGATGCCCGCTTGCCATTGATTTGCATATAGGAAATTTTCTCTTCCAGCGCCATTTCGAGGGAATCGCGGAGTTTTCGGATCCGCACCTGTTCGTCGCTCATGTTTTCCATCGCCAGATCCATGGCTTTCGCCAATCCGACGATAAATGGTACATTCTCAGTTCCCGCGCGGCGGCCCGCTTCTTGGTGGCCACCAATCAGCAGGGGCCGGCATGGCGTGCCAGGCCGCATGAAAAGGGCTCCGATCCCCTTCGGCGCGTGGAATTTGTGCCCTGAAAAGGAGAGTAAGTCCACGTGCCGGTAGGTCCCCTCCAAATCGATTGGTATCTTGCCGACCGACTGCGTTGCATCGGTGTGGAAGATGATGTCCGGATCGGTCTCCTTGGCAATGCGAGCGAGTTCTTCGATCGGGAAAATGACGCCCGTTTCGTTGTTGGCGTGCATGATGGTGACAAGAAGCGTGTCGGGCCTGATCGCGCGAACATATTCCCGAAGATCCAGATTGCCATCTTGGTCGACGGATAGAAATGTTACATCGTAATGGTTCCGCTGGAGGTCCTTGCAGATTTCCAATACGGCCGGGTGTTCAACCGCAGTGGTAATCATATGGCGCCGGTTGGGATTGGCCCTGGCAACTCCCTGAATTGCCGTGTTGTTGCTCTCCGTGGCACCCGATGTAAACAGGATTTGCTTCGGATCCTTCGCCCCGAGATGACCGGCGATGATGCCACGGGATCCAGCAATGGCATCTGCCGTGATACGGGCTGAATCATACATGGAACTCGGGTTGAAATAGTTCTCCTTCAGGAAGGGAACCATCACCTCATAAACTTCCGGAGCCGTCTGGGTTGTGGCATTGTTGTCGGCATAGACAATTTTCATCGACGGCGTCCCTCGTTTTTCTTATTGGACCGAAATGACTCGAATTCGCTCATCCACCTGTTCTTTGAGGGTCCTTTCCACGAACATTTTGAGGGTCTGGTTCGCGCCCGCGCAATTGGCACAAGCTCCAGAAAAACGGCAGTAAACGACCGTGTCCTTGATATCGATGATTTCCAAATCACCACCATCTCGTTGGAGTTGAGGCCGAATCTCTTGATCGATGGTAGTTTCAATGCTCTTGCTGAAGAGGTAGGGTGACGCGGACGGATCTCCCACCGCCGCGCCATGCGGCAGTGTCGCGCTCTGGCCAATTCCCGTCAGAACAGGCAGATGGATCATCTTGTTTTCAGTGCCCCAAATCTCGTTCAGCAGATCTTGAAGACCGCCGGGAACATGCTGGCAGGCCATGCAGGCTCCACCCGCTTTAACGGCATTGGTGATTTCCGGTATCGTTCGTAGATTCAGTTCCTTAATCTTGCGCTTGAGATAAGGTTCGGTCAACGAGAAGCATTTGCAGACCACTCGGCCGTCTGCCTGCTCGTGTTCCATAATATCGATCCCGAGCAGTTTCAAATCGACACCTCGTTTCTGGGCCCAATTGAAGACAGCCGCTTCCAGGGCCTCGGCACCCATGACGGAACAGTGGATTTTCTGTTCTGGAAGGCCTTCGAGAAACTCGACAATATCGGTGTTCTTGATTCCGAGCGCCTGAATCGGAGTGTAGCCACCTTGTTCAATGAGAATACATAATGCCTCCGAGGCGGCGATGGCAGATGTGCAGCCGAACGTTAAATATCTGGCCGACGTGATCACGTCTTTCGTGGGGTCCGTTGGATGTCTTTCTACCCGGAAGGTAAATCGCAGGGCATCACCGCATGAAATTGAGCCATGCTCTCCCAGACCATCTGGGTTTTCGATTTCACCCAGATGAGAACTTGGTTTTCCATGGACGGCGTCCATGAAGAGTTGGACCGTTTTGTCGCTGTATTGCCAAACCATCTCGGTGGCTCCGGAAGCAAATCTTATTTATTTCTTTTGATGCATTTTAGTCGATTGCAGAAACCACGTCAGCCTCCACAATATTTTAACATGAGACAACAGAGAGAACAGAGCTTTCTTTTTTCGGGCGTTTTTTGTTCATTCAAGTCCTTTGGCATATAGAGTATTTCAATCGGCGGAAGTCTTTTTTCAACTGAGGGCCTCTTGCCCATTTGGAGCACGGGTCCGTCGGATTATCGGATCCCGCATGCCTCTTGAGCTCGGCGGAGTACCATCCCGGCTTTTTTGCGGGCCGTGGTGGCACCATCACCGAGGATTTCGCGGACCAGGTCCGGCTTGGCCGCAAGTTCCACGCGGCGCTGGCGGGCATCGCGGAAAAATTGTTCCGCGGCGTCGGCGAGTTGTTTTTTAATCTCGCCATAGCCAAATCCACCGCGGCGATAGAGGGAGGCCATTGCCTCCCGTTCCGAATCATCGGCGAAGAGCGAGTAAAGATCGAACAGCACGTCACCGGCCGGTTCCTTTGGTTCCTCGATGGGCCGCGAGTCGGTTTGAATCCGCATGATCTGTTTCCGTTGGATCTTGGGATCTTCGAAGAGAGCGAGCGTGTTATTGTAGCTCTTGGACATCTTCTCGCCGTCGGTGCCGGGCACCCGGGCGGCGTTTTCGAGGACCACGGCTTTTGGCAAGACAAAAACGGTGCCGTAGTGATGATTGAAGCTACCTGCCAGATCACGGCAGACTTCGATGTGCTGAACCTGATCCTCGCCGACCGGAACGGCATCCGCATCGTAGGCCAGGATATCGGCGGCCATCAGGACGGGGTAGGCAAAGAGCCCCGTGTCCGCCCGCAGGCCGCGGGCCTTCTTGTCCTTGTAGGCATGGCACCGTTCCAACAAGCCCATCGGGGCACCTGTCATTAACAACCAGCACAGCTCACTGACCTCGGGGACATCCGATTGAACGTAGAGTGTGGCACGGTTCGGATCGAGGCCGAGCGCCAACAGATCAATCGCCGCATCGAACGTCAATTCACGGAGTTCCTTGGGATCACGGACTGTTGTCAACGCGTGCAGATTGGCAATGAAGTAATAGACCTCATCTTCATCCTGGAGTGCTATGTATTGTTGAATGGCACCAAAGTAATTACCCCAGTGGAAACGGCCGGTCGGTTGGATACCGCTAAGTACTCGCATGATTGTTTTAAAGATAGTTGGTGAGGTAGGTCCAGAGTTGACTGGCGGTCCTAGGATGGGATCACTTGCAACGTACCCACGACATCCGCGACTGATAACACGCCAGCCTCGGCGAGCGCGTCGGGTAAGGCGTCGAGGACATCCATCGTGGCTCTAGGATTGTAGAAGTTTACCGTTCCAAGTTGAACTGCTGAAGCACCAGCGACGAAAAATTCCATGCAATCATCAACGGATGCAATCCCTCCGATTCCAATAATCGCTGTTTTCGTTGCCTGGGCCGCTTGCCAGACGCATCGGAGGGCGATCGGTTTGATGGCCGGGCCGCTGAGGCCGCCCAGGACGTTGCCAAGCCGGGGCCGGCGCCCGCGCCAGTCGATTGCCATTCCAAGGCAGGTATTGATCAGAGCGATGGCGTCGGCTCCACCCGCCGACGCGGCTCGGGCCATGTCACAGATGCTTGTGACATTGGGAGTCAGCTTGGCCACAATCGGGAGTGCACTGGCGGCACGACATGCCGCGACCAGCCGCTCGCACTGGATTGGATCCGTACCGAAATCAACACCATGGCTGACGTTCGGACAGGATATGTTCAATTCGATACCGGCCAGGCTCGCCTGCCCACTTGTGGTTGAAGCATGACTGAGCCGCTCTGCCAACTCGACAAATTCTGTTTGATTTCGACCGGCGATACTGGCCAGAATCGGAACGCCGAGTTCAGCCAAATAGGGCAGAATGTGGACGATGAACTGTTCCATTCCATCATTATCGAGCCCGATTGAATTCAAGAGACCCGCCGCCGTTTCAACCGTTCGCAGAGGTGGATTACCCTTGCGAGGTTCCTTCGTGATTGTTTTGGGAATGATCCCGCCGAGCCGTTTCAGATCAACGAAGGCTTCCATCTCGCGAGCGTAACCAAAGGTACCGGAAGCAACCAGGATGGGATTTGGCAGCTGAAGCCGGCCGAGTTGGACCTGCAAATCGATATCCGCGCGCGTCACGTGGCAACTCCGGTATGTTGTGCGTTTCTTTACAGTCAATGTAGCGAGTGATGATCGCAGCAACAATGCGCGCAGACCAGCGAAGCCCCGCACGCAGAATGCAGGAGCTACGCTGCCGGAGATTGTCAGCCAATTCAGATGATTCCGCCGTGCGTGCGGAACGGCTTCATATGACTGGGTTGATCCAGAAACCAGATCCGTTCCCACTCATCCAGGAATGACCGGAGATCTTCCGATGTCCAAATCAGTTCTTGGGCGCGGCGTGTCCGGTCGCCTGAATAGATTGGGACCAAACAGCCTGTATTGATCGCGAACATCATGCCCGCGATACCGGCCAATAATAACTTGCGCATCAAAACAACTCCTCCATGAGACAGCAGTAGGGTGTATCCTCAATTTCTTGGAACAGAACCTCATTCCCGTTTTCTTACCCGAAACGGAGGGGACGTATACCCGGCATGCCAATATGGTTCGCAAGATATTCGTTTCTGCGGGAATCCGCAGGGGACCCCGTTGGATCAAACAGGGTCTTGAAAAATTTGGATAAGGGTTGGAAGCATACCGTGATGCAACCATTGCGCCGAGGGCAGTTTACGTGGGAAAAGTGACCGACCGTGGGCTGGATCAGCCTGGTCTCGTTGGGCCTGCGTCGTAACTCGATGGAGACCGATAGGTGCCGTCACTTGCAGGAGGTGAATCGGTTGGCGAGGGTGCGATGTTGATTTTCTTAAGAGCGGCAGCTTCCGCTTCGGCGGCCGCCTTCCGTTCCAGTTCTCGAACCCGTTCCTCCATCTCTTTTCCCGGCTTGAACGTCACCACAAACTTTTTTGGCACAAGGACTTTCGCGCCAGTTCGGGGGTTCCGGGCCTTGCGAGCGGCCCGTTGTTTCACCTCAAAGACGCCAAAGTTTCGTAACTCAATACGGCGATCCTGAACGAGTGTCTCTACGATCGCGTCGAACGTTTTCTGGACGATTTTCTTCGTTTTGAGCTGAGTTAGCCCAATTTCCTCCGATATCGTCTTCACGATTTCTTTCTTGGTCACGGTCCGAATCTCCGTGGGGCAAGAGGGGCATCGGAAGCCCGAAATGGTCCAACTGGAGTTATGCCCTTCATGCTCCAAGTGTAATTGGCGCAAGTACTAGTGTCAAGTTCGACATCTCGAAACATGTCTGGGGTCGCTCTTCTAGTGAGCGTCCTTGGTGATATTTCCATCGATACCTTGTGTCGGGATGTGGTGCACCAAGTGTAAGTTGTCAAAGAACTTATAGCCAAAAGTCGCAAGAATAGTCCAGCAAAATCGCCATAAATCCTTGCAAGAAAATGGCTTATGAAAAAACGGAGGTCTCGTCCAGGGAACACTTTTCATTGGCAACCCCGTTTTCTGGCCGGCCACTCGAATACCGGCCTTCTGGTGATATCGGTTTCTTGATTGGAAAACTTTGTTTTACCCGCAATGTCGCGGCAATCGGCAATTTCGACCATTTCGGGACATGGACGATACGATTGGCTGGATGCATGCATGACTTGAAACGAGCCCGTGATCCTAGGTCTTCGATCCGGCCGGCTCAGAGGAGCATCACATTGGCCCGTTGTTCGATCTCTTCCAGCGAGAAGAGCCGTCCCTGACCACTTCCGGGGCAGTTTTGGCAGGTTGCCGCCCAGGTTTCTGGAGTACGGAGATTCGATCTCCAGAAAGGCCAGGTGCGGCACTGGCGAGGCCGGGCGGAATAAACGGCGCAACGGCGGGTGCCGGGATCGAAAAAAACGCAATCGTCATTCGGGAGTTCCACAAGGCTCTTGCGGATACCGATTGGACGGACGTACCACGCTTCGAAGGTGTCGCAATCCATCTCCATCAGCGCGGCCATTTCTTGGATTTCTCGTTGATTGACCCAAACGTAGCCGGGTGCCCCGGTGCAGCAATCGCCACAAGATCTGCAGCGGAATCTCAGGCCATCCTGATACCAGCGATCAATTTTCATAGCCGGCCTTTCCTCGAACGGGCTGTTGGATGTTCGGTCGTCAATGCATCGCCCAATTCCGGCATCAATCCGTACGCGAATGCCAGGAGTTTGATGGGATGGGTCGTTGGAGTGATCATGCCATGCTCCATTTGCATTTTACACATACAGCACTCGGTCATCCCGACATCGATGGGAGCTTGACGGAGTCCATTGATCAAGGGCAAGCCAGCTCGGAGACTGTTCCGGTAGTTCCGCTTTGCCAATCCATACGTTCCAGCCATGCCGCTGCATCCTTTTTCCAGTGTCTCTATACGAAGGCCTGGGACCAGGCCAAGCAAGTTTTTTGCTGGTGTACCGACTTCAAGTGCCTTGACATGGCATGGGACATGGTACCCGACCATGAGTGCCAGTGGCGTGAAATCGAGTCTCAGTTGACCGCGTTGGTGTAATTTCCACAGGTAGAAGCATGCCTCTCGCGTGGCCCGCGCAACCAGCAGAACATCTTCATCATCCGGGATCAAGAGTGGGTATTCGTGGGTAAGTGCCAACGCGGCCGAAGGTTCCGTGGCAATGATCGTGTAGCCCTGTCGAACGGCTTCCGCCAGGATCGCGACATTATGTCGAGCGATCGCTCGGGCAGCTTCGATAGCCCCATGGGCGATGAGAGTCATGGCTGAATACTTCTGACGCGGTGGGACAAAGACGGGAATGTGATTATGTTCCAGGACCGCGACTAAGGCTTCACCAAGCTGGACGTCGAAGAAGTTCACATAGGTATCGACGAAGTATGCCACGCGCTCACTCCCCTCTCCCCGATGGGTTGGACGCGTTAACTTCCGGTGATGGGCAAGTTGCATCCAGGACCGGCGTGCGAAGCGCGGTAATTTTCGGCCCTGTGAAATTCCCAGTGTTTGCTCGATGAACCAGCGCATGAAGCGGTTTTTGATTGTCCAGTTGCAGAGGAAGCGAAAGCGGCTACCGACAGCACAGACTCCATCGATGTGCGCGAGGAGCCATTCACCGAGCTTCATCCCGCTGTCACGGATGTGGGCTGCCTTCGCTTCGATCATCAGGCGTGGAACATCGACTTGGGCCGGGCATTCCAATCGACACATGTGGCAGTGAACACAGAGATCGGCGATTTCCTTGAAGACCTCGCTGTTGATGTCCTCCCGATCCAAATGACCGGAGAGGACCGCGCGCAGCAAGTTCGTTTTGGCCCTGGGAGATGCCTCCTCACGGGGTGCAAAGCGAAAAATAGGGCACATCCGCTTGGTCCCGGATTCAATCCGGCAGACCCCGCAATGGTTGCAGATATCGACCGCGGATGGGATTCCGTCCGGTTGCCAGTCCAATTGCCAGTCCAAGACCTCGGCCGATAGGCGGCTTGTGTGCGTTTCGTCTGGTTTTCTTGGCAGAACCGGATAGATGGCGCCGGCAAGTAGATCCAGCGGCTGGACCGGTGACGTTGGAACGATTTTGCCTGGATTGAGGATATTCTCCGGATCAAAGATATGCTTGACCGCTTGAAAAAGGGCATGAACCGGGCCGTATTGCTTTTCCAGATAGGGTGTCCGGCTTAATCCATCCCCCTGTTCCCCACTGATGGTCCCGTCCAGTTCCCATACATGGGTATACAAGGCGTCGGCCAGTGCGGTGAGCCGGTACCGATCTTGTGGATCGGAGATGTTGATCAGGGGGCGGATATGAATCTGGCCTTGGCCGGCATGCGCGAAGAGGGAGGCAGTAACTTCCAGGCGTTTTAAGATATTTTGAGCGAATGCCAGCATTTTGGCCACCGCCATCGGCGGAACGGCAATGTCTTCAACAAATGGTACGGGCCGGGAATTACCCTTCATGCGATACAAAGTGGGAGCAAATCCTCGTGCCAGATCCCAGCAGAGGGCAATATCTTCTGGCTCGTCGGCGATGTAGGATCCCGCTGCCAGACCGGTTTCATGGCTGATTCGATCAACGGCCTTCTTGACGCGATGGGAAACTTCGCGCGGGTCGCTCCCTTCAAATTCCACCAGCAGCAGAGCCTCGGCGGCACCAGAAACCATCAACTCAAAACGGATATCAGATTCGCGTGCAAGGTTGATGTGGCGGCGGTCCATCAAATCGCATGCGGTTGGTGCAAGAGGCAGGATTTCAGCCACGGCGAAAGCGGCCTTCTCAAGGCGGTCGAAAAGAAAAATAACGCATTGTTGGATTGGCGCGATCGGTTCGGTTTTCAAGGTGGCCTGGGTGACCACCGCCAATGTCCCTTCGCTTCCAGCAAGCAGGCGGGGCAGATGGATCTCGCCGTCCTGGAGGACATGGTGCAGGTGATATCCGCAGGAATTAACATGCGTCTTGGGTTGATGCCGAGCGATTTCATCGGCGTGTTCGTCCAATAAAATCGCCAAGGAACGAATTCGTTGTGACAGCTGGACCGGTTCGCCACCGTCTGTGCGAGGTTGGACGGAATGGTCACCCAGCTCGACTACCGATCCATCCGCAAGAACGACCTCGGCTGCAATGAGCTGGTTTCGGGCAGAGCCGCTGCGAAGCCAATGGTTGCCCGATGCATTCACGGAAACAACACCACCCATGGTCCGCACTTCGCTGGTTGCCGGATCTGGTCCGAATCGACGGCCATATTTGGCAAGATGCCGATTCAGATTCTCGAGAACGACCCCTGGCTGAACGCGAACGGTTGTTTCCGTGGTTTGGAGAACTCGCCGCATGAAGCGGCTGAAGTCCAGTACCAGTCCGGGACCTACCGTTCCACCAGCCAGACCGGATCCCGCGCCCCGAGGATGGACAGGGATGCCCCCTGCGGCGGCATACTGCACCACAGCGACCACATCCGCCGTGGTCCGAGGTCGTACAACGCCGAGCGGATCCATGGCAAAAAGGCTCGCATCGGTCGCATAGAGCTGGCGAAAAACCGGATCGCAACGGACCTCGCCCGCGATCAGTCCGCGTAAGTCTTCTTCAATTCGCTGCCGCTCTCGGTCCATGGATGCCATCGATGTTCGTGGATAATCTGGAAAGGACGTGCTGGCCTAAACCGGCCGGTTCTCCGAAACCGGCCGGTTCTCCGAAACCGGCCGGTTCCTAAACCGGCCGGTTCCCATAGATCAGTGTCATCACCTCCGATCGGCTTGAAAGGTTGGAACGGAAGAGGCCTTTCATGGCGGAGGTCACACAAACACTTCCCGGCTTCCGGACTCCGCGTATCGTCATGCAGGTATGTGTGGCTTCAATCACAACGGCAACTCCTTTGACATCCAATTCATCGATCAGAAGGTTGGCAATCTCTTCCGTCATCCGCTCCTGAACCTGGGGCCGCCGCGAGACGACTTCCACCACGCGTGCGAGCTTGCTCAGCCCAACCACGCGTCCGTCAGGTATGTAACCAATGTGCGCCAAGCCGCTGAACGGGAGGAGATGATGTTCGCACATGCTGTGGAAGCAGATGTCTCGTACAAGGACCATCTCATCGTAGCTCTCGGTAAAGAACTTCTTCAAATGGATGCTCGGATCATCGTGCAAACCACTGAACATCTCCGCGTACATCCGCGCGACGCGAGCGGGGGTTTCTTGCAGCCCTTCTCGATCTGGATTTTCTCCAATGGCCAGAAGAATCTCTCGGATTGCCTGCTCGATCCGGGGCAGGTCGACATGCGTGGATTGACTCATCAGCTTCCCTCATACGAGCGGATTAAAAGGTCAATAATACGATGGATTGGAATCTTTTGGAACGCAAACAAACTGGGGCGGAGGGTATTTCCAACGATATCCGTTAGAAATCGATTCCAGACCCTATGCATTCCCAGTGGCCATTCGCTGATGCTGTCAACCAATTCGTCACTAACCAATGACATCGGGAGCTGGATGACATACCAGAGCATCGGGGCTACCGACGCAGGGAAAGTAAACGACGCCGCAAAGCGCTGTTTAGGCCGGTAGTGATGCAGGATGTTGGACCTGTCGTTTAGAGTCTTAGTCTGTAACATGCGCGCACGCTGTGCGCAACTTTAAACACGAAATCCGGCATCCGAAACAAATTCAAAATCATAAATCCGAATACCAAAACAACATAACGGCGCCGAGGCATCAAGTCAATCCGCTCGGTAGCCCGGCCGATCTGGTGATGGCGGCATTTTCAGCATCTTGACACCCTCGGATCGCGCTTCAAAATGAGCCACATCGGCCTGAATCATCGCGCCATGTTCCAAACGCAAATGCTGGATGTGACTGCGTTCTAAGACCAACCCGTGACAATTCGTGATGGTTTCCAAACAACGCCCGCCGAATGAAAAGAGTCCAAGTGCTTCGGATCGCCGCCGAGCGCGGCAAGTTGTTGCAAGGCTAAAAGACAATTATCCGGACGTCACCAGTGCTTTGGCGCACCAGAATCCGTTCCAATTACTCATTGCGACCATACTATCGGCACAGTGTACGGACAAACAAGTCAACCTTGTCACCAAAGAACTTTTTAAGAAGTATCCATCGGCGACTCATTTTGCCCAGGCTCCTATCACGGACATCGAGAAGGCAATCCGAAGTACTGGTTTTTTTCACAATAAGGCGAAAAACATCCGGGCATGCTGTGTGGCATTAGTTGAACAGTTTCAGGGGCAAGTCCCGCAGGATCTCGATACCCTGACCGCGCTTCCCGGAATCGGTCGCAAAACGGCAAACGTGGTTCTAGGAACGGCATTTGGACTGGCAACCGGGATCGTTGTCGATACGCATGTTGGCCGGATTTGCCGGCGCCTCGGACTAACGGCCCAGAAAGATGCGGTCAAGGTGGAAAAGGACCTGATGCAAGTCGTACCGAAAGCGGAATGGATTGATTTTTCGCACCGCTTGATTCACCACGGCCGACAGGTCTGTTCGTCTCGTAAGCCACGGTGTGATGCATGTTCCCTGGAAGGCATTTGCCCAAAAATCGGTCTTGAGAAGGATGGTTCCCATTCAAAAAAGAAACCCTAACCAAGCGTTGAAATACCATGATTCTATCCGGACAAGAAATTCGTAAGCGTCTTGGCGGCGATATAGAGATCGAACCGTTCCATGAGTCACAAATTGGTCCGAACAGCTACAATTTATCGCTGCATCATGAATTGATGGTCTATGAAGAAGTCGTTCTGGACATGGCCAAGGCCAACCGGGTGCGGCGGATTCCAATCCCGCAAGAGGGGCTGGTTCTCAGCCCGAATCAGCTCTATCTGGGCCGTACCATCGAACGGACGGCAACCCACAACCTGGTTCCTCAGATCGAAGGACGTTCCTCGATTGGCCGGTTGGGCCTGTTCATCCATGTGACGGCTGGATTTGGTGATGTTGGTTTCTCAGGATATTGGACGCTTGAAATGTTTTGTGTCCAGCCAGTGAAAATTTATTCCGGCGTGCCTGTCTGCCAGATCATCTATCACGAATTGATCGGGGATATCGTGAAATACGACGGCAAATACCAGCATAACCGGGATATCCTGCCGAGCCTCCTTTTTCAAGAACTTGATCCAGGACGCAATCATGACCCCCAATTGTCACTCGACTTCGGTATCGAACGATCCGGTGGCTGAGTTCGCGCCATGGGACGGATCATCGCTACATGACCGCAAAATAGTTCTCGACGGCATAGTCAAGGTAATCGTTGGTCATCCGCGGTTCTTCCCCGATATAGAGGCAGTAATTGCGGATTTGGGATAAGAGATCGCGGGGTTGGCAACAACGGAAGGGCCGATGCGAAGCTTTATAGTGTTTTTTAATGAGATATTCCAGTGGTTCATCTTCATATTGCACGCCAATAACCGGTGCCATCATCTTGAATAGCGTGCGAAACTCTTCTTCGCTCGGATCTGGGACTTCAATCTTATATGGAATTCGGCGCAGGAATGCGTCGTCAACAAGATCCCGAGGTTCTAGATTCGTTGAAAAGATAATGAGCTGGTCAAACGGTACCTGAATCTTTTTGCCACTTGATAGGTTCAAGTAATCGAATCGCTTCTCGAGGGGAACGATCCAGCGGTTGAGCAACTCATCGGTCGTCATGCGTTGGCGGCCGAAGTCGTCGATCACGAGTGTCCCGCAGTTGCTCTTCATCTGAATCGGCGCTTCACTGACATTGGTTGCCGTATTCAGAGTGACTTCGAGTGAGTCCATCGTCAGTTCACCGCCAACCACGATCGTTGGCCGCCGGATCCGTACCCACCGCTGGTCAATTTTATGTTGATGGATCAGCCCGCACCCTTCCTCCAGGGGTATCTCATCGTGCATGCTTGGGTCAAACAATCGAATCATTTCTCCATCGACACCAAGTGACCGCGGAATCCATATGGATTCGCCAAAAGCCTTCGTAACTCGTTCCGCGATACTTGTTTTACCGTTACCGGGTGGGCCGAATAGAAAGAGGCCGCGCCCTGAATTAATGGCGGGACCGAGTCGGTGAAACATCCGCTGGTTGATGAGTAAATCGCTGAACGCATTGCGAAGATCATCTTCCGTTGGCTGCTGGTGGGTAATGGACTGCGCGGAAATGCTGGCGATGTAGTCCTGCAATGAAACGGGGGCGGATCCGAAATAGGTACAAAGCTGCGAGAGTTTTCTGGCGCGCTCCCTGCCGAGATCGGTGAGTTCAAAGACAAAGTCGTTCATCATCGACGCGCCTCGATGCGCGACCAAGCGGTCTGTTTTCATCGAGAGAAGAAGCGGATCGATCAGACGGAAAGGGAGCTTGAGTTGGTCACTAATATCACGACCGGTCGCCTCGGAACGCGCATTGAGATATTTCAGGATCAGCCCCTCAAGCTCGCTGTCGGTCAACGCTGCTTCGAGGAAGGAATCCGGTTCAATTGGTATGAATGAACTGCCGGTACCAGGGAACTCATCACCGGACGAGGGTTCTTGTTCCTGTTTCGCAAAACGTTCCGCGGGGGTTGGGCGAATCAACGAAGGCTGCGCTGAATAGTGGGCCTGATTCTGGGACTGCCGATCATAGGCTCCACCGGATTCCGTAATTTCATGGATCCGATCGAGCAAGTGTGCCAATTTGGAGTTTTTGGAATCCTCGTGACTGGATCCATCACATGCCGGCCGCCTGGCCTGCATCGGATCGGGCGGATCCCCTGGCAGGACGGACGAGAGCTGGTCAGGTTCCTCCAACAAGTCGTTTTTCGCGTGATGACTCATGGCGCTTTTAAGTGCTTCTGGAGAAGGCTTTCCAGGCAACGGCTCACCTGGTTCGTGTTTCCTCCATGCGCAGACTGAAAAACGTGGCAGAAGAACGCATGGGCTAATGTAAGCCTACGCCACATACGGATCCCGTCAAACGGGCTCTTTCAGATTGTAGTGTCTGTAACGGCCAGAGCGGTCGCAGACGCTCAGTACCGATCACTCGAATCGCTGGTCGGGTGTGATGAGCCATTCGAGTTGGGCATCCGCGATAACTTGCTGCTGGTACGCCATGATGGCCTGATTATAGCGAAATCGTCTCAGCGCCAAGATTCCGGGCCACCGATCCGTTTCCGAGAGAAAATCCTGCTTGAGTTGCTTCTTGTCTCTTGCCCTTCGAATGAGGCGGACCACATAGGCCGCGGAGCGGTCGTGGTTGAGCAGCGCTTTCACTTCGCCGGGTTCCATCGCGAAGACTTCACGCATGAATTCCGGTCCGGCCGCATCGATCCCGTAGGGTTGCGAAAGGTGGATACTCAGGCCCTGGACATCCAATTCCAATTGAGCGAATTGACCTGTAAGATTCACCCTGGTGTCTTCTTTTCCTGCGAAGTAGGCGTCCAGAGGAAGGTCCGCCTCCCGGACCGCGGATGCCAATTCCTTGGCTCGGGTCAGAGCCATCTCACTAGCAAGTTGCATCTTCCATGTCCGAACGATGTCGTCACGGGCTTGGTCGAAAGTCGGGACTCGAGCGGGTGAGTCATTCGTCTTGAGGACGATAAACTCGTGCCGGCCGAATAGGTCGACCGTGTTGATCGGCCGATAGAAACCCTTCTCGATAAACATGAGCTGGTAGAGTGGTAGCTGGGTTTCCAGATCTCTTGATTGGCCCAGCGGAGTGATGTCGCGTAAATCATAGATCGACACGTCACTGATCTGCTTGCGTTGCAGGTTATGCTTCTCAATGATCTGGTCCAACGGGTAATCAGGAGGGGTAGGGAGTTCGGTTCCATCGATTTCCGCATCCGTTACCTTCGATTCATAGGCGTCATATGCCGGTTTCATGGCTGCTAGAATATCCTGGATGATTTTGCCCATCCTTTCCCCCACACGGTCACTTGCGATGCTTTGCCGAATGGTGTCGCGGAGCCCGTCATCCAGGGGTTGATATTCAACGGATTTCGGTTGCGCCGGCTCGGGTGGTTCACCACCCGAGATTGGTGTTTCGTCAGGTTTCGATGGTGTTGGCTCGGGTGGTGTGCCGTTGGATTCTGGTGTTTCGACAGGCGTCGATGCATCGGAGGCCGGTTCTTGGGGGGTGGTTGGCACTGGTTGGGATTCGCCGGCAGTCGGATCACTGGTCGGTGGGAGGCTGGATTCAGGATCGTCGGCGGAATGGTCTTCTTCGATTGGTTCGACGCCGAGGTCTGTTTTCACGAAATCAGTTTCCTTGTGGGTTTCGTAATAAGCCTCAATCTCCTCGTCGGTGACCTCTTCGGCGAGGGTGGCGGCGACATCGTTGTAGTTGATTTCAAGAGTATCCAATCGAACCGTACGCGGTATTTTGAATGCTGGTTTCGGAGAAGGCAGATCCGTCGCGTACGCCTGATCGGGAATCGGTTCCGAGTCTTTGTATTGTTCGTAAAGGGCCCTGAGTTCGGCCTCTTTCGGCTCTTTAATGTTGGCCAGGAACTGGGATGCGGGGAGGTCAACCGATTCGAGCTCGATACGATCGTTCAGGAGTTGCCAGTCGGTCCAGCGCTGTTCGGGCAACACATTGGTTAGCGCAAAAAACTGGCTCCGCATATAGTTGACAATCATCAGTTCCCGGCGGAGCTCGTCGAAGAGGAGCTTGATTGGCACCTGCTGGTTCCCAAACCTTAAATTGGATGCAATCTGGTTCAGTTCCGCAGTCGACAGGGAACGCAGGCAGACTTCTTTGAGGTAATTATTGATCGCATCGTTGCTAATTGAAATTCCAGCCGCTTCTGCCATTTCGTATTGAATTTGGGTATGGACAACCTCTTGTTCCAGGTTGGGTTCTTCCCCACGATAGTTGAAATTAACCACAGGCTGAACGGCAAGCGTAACTTTTCCCTCCGTTTTTTGAAGGCCCGCCTGGTAGGCTCTCTGCAGGAAGGTCCGCAGGGCGGCGCGGCGCATGATCAATTTGGAGATGTCGTCTCGGGTGAACTTGCCACCTTGGTAAGTGGCCACAACCTCCTTCGCGTAGCTGGAATCTCTTCCCTGGCCGGAGATGCGGAATGCGAGATTCGTCAGGGCATCTCCGAGTAGCCAGACGATCAAGAGAGCGACGCCGGCAACGACGATGAGTACTTTTTGGTGTTTTCGGAAAATACGAAACGGGCTGGCCATAATTGCGGTTCCTGCACTGCTAGCATGTCGGAAAAGGCGATAATCGGCTCTTGACAGGCCAGGCGCGACATCAGTATGGATGGAATGCGCGCTGGTTTCCTGTGGAGCCGGTGATTCTATTGGCAGCGGGGGCAAATGCAATCCCAGTCAGAGCATTCCGCCCTCCCAGTACCAGGTCGCCGAAACAACGCGGGTCTCCTGCATCCCATGTTCTCATTCCCTCGATGGATGGATTTCCGATGGCACCATCAAGGTTTTGGCAGGAGTTATACCTTGATGGACTGTGGCTTTAAAGGGGTTGTAACATCTGTGCCGTTCTTCCACCGTACGACTACAACGATGATCCGGGCACGGGTGTGATTATTCAGGAAACAGGCACCTCATGACAGATACAACCAGACGATTACCCCGCAGTTTACCCAAACCCTCCCGAATTTGACATGGCCAAGCAAGTCTCACCCCGAAAACCTTCTGGATCCAAGGCTCTCGTCATTGTCGAGTCACCGGCCAAGGCCCGAACGATCAGCAAGTTCCTTGGCAATCGTTTTGAGGTCGAGGCGTCCATCGGCCACGTCCGTGATTTGCCCCAGGGAGCCAAGCAGATTCCAGTCCGGTTTAAAGGGGAACCATGGGCCAACCTGGGGGTCAACGTCCAGAAGGATTTTGAACCCATCTATGTCGTTTCGCCCGGCAAAAGCAAGCAGATCAAGAAACTGAAAGACCGCCTGAAAGATGCTGGGGCCCTCTATCTGGCAACGGATGAGGACCGTGAAGGCGAAGCGATTAGCTGGCACCTGCTCGAACTATTGAAGCCGAAAGTTCCGGTGCATCGACTGGTTTTCCACGAGATCACGGAGGAAGCCATCGAAGAGGCCCTTTCCAATCCCCGCCAGTTGGATGATCAACTTGTCCGGGCCCAGGAGACCCGGCGGATCCTGGATCGGCTCTTTGGCTACGAAGTTTCGCCTCTCTTATGGCGAAAAGTCCGGCCCAAGCTTTCCGCTGGGCGGGTGCAGAGCGTTGCCGTTCGGATGATTGTGGAGCGTGAACGCGAACGAATGGCATTCCGAGGCGCCGCATGGTTTGATCTTTTAGCGACTTTTCTCACCTCAAAGAAAGAACGGTTCCAGGCGGCATTGATTTCGGTCGGTGGCAAACGGATTCCATCCGGCAAGGATTTTGATCCCACGACCGGTTTGTTGAAGAACGGCCCCCGTCAAAACGGCAATCTCACTCTCTTGGATGCCGATCTGGCCGAACAACTGGCCCGGCGGATTGAGCATGGGACCTTTCGCGTCACGGCCATTGAAGAAAAATCCTACACAACCCAACCCTATCCGCCGTTCACGACCAGTACGTTGCAGCAAGAGTCCAACCGGAAACTCGGATTCACGGCACGGCGCACCATGCAAGTCGCGCAGAGCCTCTATGAAAACGGCCATATCACCTACATGCGCACCGATTCCACGAATCTGGCCATGGTTGCCGTGGAGGATGCCCGACGTCTGGTGGCGAGTGAATATGGGGCCAACTTCTTGCCCGATGCTCCGCGAATCTACAAGAGCAAGGTCAAAAATGCACAGGAGGCCCACGAGGCCATCCGTCCAGCCGGGCATCCGTTCGAACTCCCATCCCAAATGCGTTCCCAGCTGAATGAGGATGAGTACAAGCTTTTCTGCATGATTTGGAAACGGACCATTGCCAGCCAGATGACCAACGCCCGCGGTCGCCGCATGCTGCTGACGATTGAGGGGGAGGGCTGCACATTCCAAGTCGCTGGCAGGACAATCGATTTCCCTGGCTACCTTCGGGCCTATGTTGAAGGTTCCGATGATCCAAATGCCGAACTGGCGGACCAGGAACAGGCCCTCCCAACCGTGACGAAGGGTGAAACGCTCCGGGCCGCGGCGATGGAACCGAAGGAACATCACACCCAACCTCCGCCCCGATACAGCGAAGCCGCCCTGACCAAGGCACTCGAAGAAAAAGGCATTGGCCGTCCGAGCACGTATGCGTCGATCATCGACACGATTCAGGCACGTCAGTATGTTTTCAAGAAGGCTAATACCCTGGTGCCGACTTGGGTTGCCTTCTCCGTCATCAAGCTGCTTGAAGAACATCTGGCCAGTCTGGTGGACTACCAGTTTACAGCTCAAATGGAGGACGACCTCGATACGATCAGTCGGGGTGAGCAGGAGCATGTGGAATACCTCCACCGGTTCTATTACGGAAATCAGCGGCCCGGCCTCAAGAAGCAACTCGACCACAAAGTCGAGGAAATCGATGCCCGGGAAGTGGGCCGGATCCTGATTGGCAGGCCGGACGATGGTGAGCCGATTTTTGTGCGAGTTGGCCGCTATTCCCCATTCCTCGAACAGGGAGACCGAACGGCCTCCATCCCAGAAAACATGCCACCCGATGAAGTCACTCTCGACTGGGCCCTCGAAATGCTCGATCAGGCGGCCCAAGGGGATGAACCGCTCGGCATTTGCCCGCAGACCAACCAGCCGATTTTCCTAAAAGTTGGCCGGTTCGGCCCGTATGTCCAACGCGGCAGGCCGGATGGCGACGAGAAGCCGAAAAACGCCTCGCTCCTGAAAGGAATGAATCCAGACGAACTGGACCTAGAGACCGCAATCCGGCTCCTGTCATTGCCCCGTGATTTAGGAAATCATCCGACCGAGGGTAAACCGATCCGAGCCTATAATGGCCGGTATGGGCCGTACATCCAATGTGGTGATGCAACACGCTCGTTGCCCCCGGAAATGTCTCCACTGGATGTGACATTCGATCAGGCCGTACAACTCCTGGCCCAACCGAAACGCCAAGGCCGGGCTGCCACCAAGAAAGAACCGCTCCAGATCTTCGAGAATTCACCGGTCACCGGTCAGCCAGTCCAACTCCTCGATGGCCGTTATGGCCCGTACGTGACCGACGGAACCACGAATGCTTCGGTTCCCAAGGGTACGGCACCGGCCCAGATCTCCTTCGAACAGGCCCTCGATCTCTTGGCAATCCGAGCGTCCAAAGGACCCGCCTCCCGGACGCGAGCTAAGAAAAAGGTGGCCAAGAAGCCGGCGAAAAAAGCGAAGAAAACAAGGAAAGCCAAAAGGAAATGAATCCCCGCGGATTGCCTTCGTTGTTGGCAATGCGCCCGAATTCCTGAGGTGCTACCCTTGTCTTCACGCACATGGTGTCATGTTGTTCGTCATAGAACATCAGGGCCGTTTACGGCCCTTCTCCGCCGCAGGCGGTATTCGACCCGCCGTTGACGGCGGGTGATGCGGCTCGACTCGAAAC
>JAFGFZ010000398.1 GCA_016930815.1 Pirellulales bacterium
AGCGCGAGTTCCTCATCGACTTTGCCCGCCTTGGGATAGAGGTGCGGCGAGACAAAGTCCAAATGTTCGGAGGAAGCCTTGTAGGCGCCGGGAAACGGAAGCATTCCCATGGTGATCAAGTGCGTCTGGTCGTGCTTGCGAATGGATGCGACCATTCGCTTCGTCCACTCGCGGAACACATCGTCACCGGAGCGGTTGCCCGGATCTAGGCTGAGCCGCTGGCAGAATTCGACATCGCCCATCCTGCCTGTATACCACCCATCGGTATGCTTGCCGATTGCAGCGGGTTCGTTGATCAGGTCATAGGCGAATACAGCTGGGCTCTCTGCACACGTCTGGGCGATCGTTTCCCAGAAAAAGGCCTGCGTCTTCCAGCGATCCTGCTCATCCATCGAATCGTACCAAGCCAACCGATTCTCGATCTTGTAACAGGCCAGGCCCGTGATCTTGAGATCAATACCCGATTTCTCGGCGATCTGGAGGAGTCTTTTGAGTTGGTCGAGTGCCTGTGGATCGGCCTTGTCCGGTGCGGTGAGGATCTTTGGCATCTCCGGGTGAACCCGAGCAACGGTAGTGCCGGCGGCCTTCATTTCGGTGAAGTCCCGCGCGACACGGGTAGGGTCCTTGGCCAGAAATTCCAGGATGTCAACCGAGTGATAGTTGTGGCCCCAGGGCACGTAGCGGTCGCCAGACGGGAAAAGGATGAATCCTTTCTTGTTGGGAGCGATTTTCACTGTCCGCATGTCCGCCGCCCACGTTTCGCCAGTGAGGAACCATAGAACAAATAGAGGCGACGCATAGATCAAAAAAAGGGTTGTTCGAAGAATCATTGCTGAACCCTTACCAAGTTATTCACCGAATGGCCGAATATTAGAATCTTCGTCTGTAACATGCCCGCACCACGCGCGCATGTTACAGACGAAGACTCTAAAACGTGCCGGAAGCTTGCCGGACGCAATTAAATTTCCTATTATTTTTTCGTGCGTGGCCTATTCATATTCCCATTTCATGATCCAGGGATCGTCCATCGACTTCTGGAAGGCTTTCAGTTTCTCCTGGTACTCTTGCAGAACATCGCCATATCCGGGTTTCTCGGCTAGGTTTGTTGTTTCATTGGGGTCTTCTCGCATATCGAACAACTCGAACTGTGGGCGGTGGATGTATTGGCCTACCGTGCGCATGCCATAAGGAGCGTCCATGTCTTTGCGATACTGGGCTTGCCAGCTGGAGGCAATCCAAAGGTCTGATGCAAAGGGGTAAGGCAAACCATAAGCGATATTCCAGATCAGCTTGTATTGCTTATCCCGCACGACGCGCATCGGATAGTACATCTGGATTTCATGGAAGGTGTGCGAAGCGAATAGGGTATCCCAGTGCTCCGCGTCCGGATCGTCTAGGATCGGCATCCACGACTTGCCGTGATAGCTGCGGAACGTGTGTCCGCCGGCGCGGTTCTCCTGAAGATTCTCGCCTCGCTCCCGCCAGTATTGGTCCGGATGCATCCAGTTCTTGGGACCGTTGGTTTCTGGATCCAGGCCGCCCGCGAAATCCAATAGCGAGGGCGTGATGTCGATGTGGCTGATCATCGCCTGCGAGACGATTCCACGATTCTCTTCATAAGGATTCCGCACCACGAAAGGCACCCGCAAGCCGGGTTCGTAGACCGTCGTCTTGGCACCGGAAAAAGCCATGCCGTGATCGGATGTGAAGACGACCATCGTCTTGTCGTACAGATTGGCTTCCTTGAGGATTTCGACTAACCGCCCCAGCCCCTGATCGATACGGGCACACGATTGATAATACTGAGCCAGCTCCTCGCGTGTCTCAGGTGTATCCGGCAGAAATGCGGGTACCGGGACATCGGCCGTATCAAAAAACACCTCGTCGACGCCGGGATAGGATCGGCGGTCCGGCTTATTGCCGAACAGGTCGGGTTTCAATTCGAGCCGGCTGTTCTTGTCGACGCCACCTCCGCGGTGTGGATCGCTCGTGGCAAAGTATAAAAAGAACGGTCGCGAATCCTCCTTGTCGGTAATGAACTGGCGGCATTTTTCCGCCATTTCCACCGTGCTACGACTGTTCGCCTTCAAATAGGTCTCGAAACGGTAGACCTCCTCGGGCGCTACATGATATTTCCCCATCTGTGCCGTACGGTAACCTGCTCGCGTCAACACCCGGGGCAACGACAGGCTGACCACGTTGTAAAACGAAGCAAACTTGTGGTAGTGGTGCTGGTGACCGAACTGGCCGTTCTTGTGATTGTGCAGGCCGGACATTACCACCGAGCGGCTGGCGCTGCAGCTGGCCGACGTGGCGAACGCATTGACGAAGAGCGTGCCATCTTTGGCCAACGCATCAATGTGAGGTGTGACAGCTACCGGATCGCCATAACAGCCCAAGGTTGGACTCTCGTCATCGGTGATAAAAAAGATGATATTCCGCTCGGCGGCTGACACGGTCTGGCCGGCCAGGATCCAGGCAAGAAGGATCAGGGACAGGACTTCTTTCCTCATGAGATATCTCCCAACGCGGCAGAGCCGCAACCAAGTGATAGGGTCTCTCCGAGACCCGCAATGCCACCCCATCATAGCCTCCTATAAGATGCACGCACCGTGCGCGCATTTTACACGGTAAGAATCTAGCGTGGCAGAGCCGCAATCAAAAGAAAGGTAGGACGGACTTCGGAGTGATGGAATTCCCGACGATGACGATTTGGCGGGCATGGTGAGGCTCCAGGAATCTCTTCGAACATGGTTTGTTGAAGCGTACCTTAACTTGCAGCCGGTTCAGGAGCGATGCCCAGCACGAAAGGACCCAAAACTCACCGGACCAGCGCAATGGCCGCCATGAACATGGTGCGGGCTTGTTATCTGACTAGTCTGATGTATCATGCCCGACGGGTGTTGGCTGTGCAATATTCGACCATGGAATCGCAGTTAGGCTGCTGCCAATGGTAGCGCGATCGCGCGATCCACGGTCAAGGTGATGTGCATTGGAGGTCCTTGTTCCATGGGAATGCGATTTCTGTTGGCGGCCATGAGTCTTGTTACCGCACTTGAGGCCGTTGCCTGCGAGCCACACTCGATTACCGCCGACGTAGCCCACGAATGGGGCCAACACGTGATACCGCTTCCGCAGAAGATGGAGATCGCGGCCGAACTGCGGATCGAACGTGGTCGAATCGGTATCTCGGTCCCACACGTCGATAGCCCGGTTCTTAAACAGGCAATCGACGAGTTGCAGGCCTGCATCGGGGCGGGTGCGGCGACCGGCGGGGCTTTCCAGATCACGTTACAGCTTGGCGGTGCCGAGGCCTCGATCTTGGACTCGGTGCCCAATCAAGACCAGGGTTATCATATCTTCACGGAACCTGACAATGCCGGGATCTATGTTGTTGCCCGGACGCCCGTTGGCTTATTATATGGGGTAATGACCCTGACACAATTAATCTCGGCCAAGGCAACGGACACCGAGTTGCGGATGCCGCTTTTGCGCATAACCGATTGGCCCGACGTCTCGGAACGCGGCTTCTGGGGCAGCGATTCGTATCAACACCTGCGCTGGATCGCGTCGATGAAGCTCAATATAGTCGAACAGATAGCGGCCGTTTGGGTTGACTCGAACGGCAAGGGTCATGCCCGTCTGAAATCGGGACGCGAGCCGATGGTCGAGGAAGGTCCCCGGTACGGCGTTCAACCACTGCCAGCGATCGTCCACCTCGAACAGTTGTCGGGCAAGGGCCTCTTTGAGGCCTATCCCGAGCTGAAGGCGCGCGGTGGCGAGGAAGGGGCGATTTGCTATTCGCAAGCATCGATCGTCGATGTACTGAGCGACTGGATTGTGGCCTTGGGATCGCTACCGAGCGTCTCGGACGTCGACGTGTGGATGACCGAAAATCTCCATGGCAAGGGAGGCTGCCAGTGCGACGACTGCCGGCAACACGACCGCAGCGTACTCGAAATCCGCACGATCCTGGCCGCCTGGCGGAAGGCCAAAGAGCGATTGCCC
>JAFGFZ010000399.1 GCA_016930815.1 Pirellulales bacterium
ACTAGGCCCTCAACCTAGCGCGTCTACCAATTCCGCCACTTGGGCATGTGGCCGGATGCCGATGGCTGGTCCGCATATTTCATGGGCCTTCTGCTGCGACCACTCGCGACGAAATTCATGAAATATGCGGGCTAGCTGATCCATGGAACAAGCGAGGAAACTCGCTTGGGATATCGGCACCTTATAAAACGAGTCTACCTATGATGGGCTGGACGTCAAGTTAGTCGATCCGGTTCAGGAATCAGGGATGGCAGAAGGCTCATACTAGCCCCACCGGCGTTCTTCCTTCATTTTCTCAAGTGCCAATTCGGATGCCAGGCCGCCGGCGACAATCTCCATGAGGTTCGTGATGGATTGATCGTATTTCCGGGGTGTTTGGCAGAAGAACCAGAGGGTGCCCAGAATCGTTGCCGATGTGGCGACTGGGATGCAAACGGCCGACTGGCACGGTTCGGGAACGGCCCAGAGGGCGTGCATCAGCTGGTCCTCAAGAACGACCGCACGACCGCATAATGCCTCCAGGTCGGCCAAGGCCCCTTTTAATGGGCGGGATTCCTCGACGAGGGATTGCGGATCCAAGCCCCACATGGCCCGTATCGTCAATGCGGTGGTCGCGTCGTCAAGAAGATACAGAGCGGCCGCGTCGCAGCCTAGCCCGTCGGCGGCTCCGCGTAAAATACTCGTGATCCTGGATATAAAGGCAATCGTAGGAAGAGGTTCCTCGATGCCCGCCGATCCTATGTTCCGGATTCGATCGGCCTCGGAACCGAATTGCGGCTCCCCATATTCGTCTCCAAGGTCGGACAAGGTCCAGGCTTCCAGGTCCCGATAGACCGATTCGTAAAGGGGGTCTCCTGGTTTAAAACTGGGAAACCCCTCGTCCTCAGGGACATCCGATTCTCCGGTGATCACTCGAAATCGTCTTGGACCAGTTTCAGGCATTTCGATTCCTGGAAAATCACATGGAAAAACGGGGAGATTGGAATCCAATCGGACCTCTATGACCAGGCCCCCATAAACTACGTAGGTGTCATATCTTTACATCGGACTGGTATGACGAGTGCGTGAGTGCAATCTCCTGCCAGCGGTGGAACCGGGAATCCACTGAACCGATTATGCGAACCGATCCTAGAAATCCGGGCTGTTTTGCCCCTGGACCAGGGGCAGGCGATCGGTCGTGGCCAGCGATCGGTTGATCTATCGGTGGTCGCTTCGATTGGTGGCTGAATCACGTGGTGGCTGGATCACGGTTTTCGGTTCTGGATCCGTTTCGAAACGGCTAATGACCGCGCAGCCACACGAATCGCTCCAGACATTCACCGTTGTCCGGCACATATCCAGCACCCGGTCGACGGCGATAATCAGCCCCTGCTTTTCAATGGGCAGTCCGACGGCCTGCAGGATAATAAGCATCATCACGAGCCCAGCGTGAGGAATGCCAGCAGCACCGATACTTGCCATCAGGGCCGTATACGCGACGATGATTTGATCCGCGATCGATAGATCGATGCCAGGTGTCAGATTGGCGATGAACATAACGGCAATCACTTCATACAGGGCAGTCCCGTCCATGTTGATGGTCGCCCCGAGCGGCAGAACGAACGAACCGACATGGTTACTAATACGAGCCCGCTCTTCGACACATGTCAGGGTCACCGGGAGCGTGCCGTTGCTGGATGCCGAGCTGAATGCAGTCAACAGGGCTGGGCTCATGGCCTTGGCAAATTCCCACGGATTCCGCTTGGCCACGTAACGGACAATCAGTGGCAGGACAATCCCGGCGTGGACCAACAGGGCACACGCGACCGTCAGCATATACAAGCCGAGGGTCCCGAAGATGATCAAACCTTGCGTCGCCGTGGCGGAGAGCATCAGGAAGAAAACGCCATAGGGTGCGAGTCGGATGATGTACATTGTCATCGTCATCATGACCTCGAACGCCGATCCAAATAGATTCCTAATCACTTCGGCTGCATGACCTCCGCATAGAATCGTGCAAATACCAAAGGCGAGACTAAACGCGATAATGGATAGGAAGTTCCCCTGCGTGATTGCCTCAAACGGATTGCGCGGGATCAGGTTCTCGGACTGTTCCAAAAGAACCGTGGAAAGAGCCTTCCCTTGGGGGGCTCGTGGATGTCGAAGCGGATCGGCACCGGCTGGGGTATCCGGGCTATCGGGAGAGGCGGCTGGTGGATTGCCGGTTGCCTGGCTCCCTCCTGGATCGATCAGATTGAAGAGGATCAGGCCCGTGCAGATCGCAAGAAGGCTTGTCACCAAGTAATAGAGGATGGTTCGGCCGAACATTTTCCCGAGCTGCTCCGCTTTGCCAAGGCCTGTGATCCCGGTGACCAGGGACGTGATGATCAGCGGAACTGAGACCATTTGCAACATTCGGAGAAAAAGGTTGCCGATCGTTGTGGCGAGGTCCCCGATCGTCCGGGCCATGGAACGGCCGTGCTGGTGAAAGAGGACATAAGCTGCCGGATCTTTCTCTTCAAGCTGCGGAACGGTTGCGACAATGGTTTGAGTCACGGCGATTTGCCGGCCAAGGGATTCCGGTAAATCGGGCCACTCGAAATTTTCAAAGCTGCGATGGGCCTCCTCGATATCGGCTGTGACTACGATGCGACGCGCCATCCATCCATCACCGCCGAGGATGCCGTTCTCCTGGCGGTCATCGGCAGGGTGGTCCGGATTCCATGGATTGATTTGGATTCGAATTCGCCGCGGAGTGTCGTGAATCCAAACGTGGCAGCGTGGGATATCGATCGGTTTTTCCATTCCGAGTTGTTGGACTCGGACTCCGGGCCAATTGACAAAGCCATCGGTTTCATGATGACCGCACCCAAGATTGAGCGCGACGCCAATCACCGATGCGGCGATCATCGCGATGAGAATTTGCCAGTGCAGGGCCATGATTCATAAGAAGTGGGTATCATGAACAACATGCGTTGCGCGTCGGTTTCGTGAGTTCTTTCGAGGGCACATCTTGAAAATACTTCGAATAGATGCGAATTGGAGAAGCGACTAATCGAACAAGGAATCGACTTCCTTGCCTGCCCGTGTCACCAGCGCGCGGCGTATCTTTCGGGAGACATTGTCGGCCAGAAAATGAACCGATCCGTCGACCATAACATATTGCACACCGCCGGGGTGATCACTTCGGAAAACCCGGTAACTGTATGGATCCCAATAATTGCTGGTGTTGTTGTATGCCTCCGGGAAGTCGTCCGACATATGGCCCCAAGAAAGGTACCAATAACCGTTGGCCCATGTATAGTCGCCCCATCGAGGTTGACCATTCAGTTCACCACATTCGGTCCAGACGAAGTCACGATGGCCGTAGTTGATTTCGCCGACAAGGAGTGTTTTCGAGGTCCCATCCGTGATGTGTTGATAGGTTAGCGTGTATGCATCCCCTTCGACCGGTGGATTTGTGAACGCGCCATCCAGGTCGGAGTAATTTCGCCATTCCGTGCGAGTTGAGATGATGTAACTACCGGGTGCGAGTTGCTCGCCGCACTCGGTCTCCGGCACGCCACGAGGAAGAACCATGGATGGGCAGAGATAGGTATGGATCGTTTTACTGGTTGCCCGGATATTCGGCTCGTCATAGATGCGCTTCTCGATGTCGTAATCCTGATAGAGATTGCCTTCTTCAAGGTATGGCAAAAGGATGACGAAAGTGCTTCCTCGGGTATCAAAATTCGTATGGCCGAGTTTCGGAGGCGGTAGATGGCCTTGCGTATCATGAAATAGCTGGACGGCTAGACCGATTTGCTTCAGATTGTTCTGGCAGCTTGTCCGCCGAGCCGACTCGCGGGCAGCTTGGACTGCCGGCAGTAACAGCGCGATGAGAATTCCGATGATCGCGATGACCACGAGGAGTTCGATGAGCGTGAAGCCGAATCGGGAACCCGATGGATTCGATCGATGAATCGAGTCGATCGGTCGCGTGCTAGCCCCTGCCCGATTGAACCTGCCACCGCGCGAATTGGGAACCCTCCGCTGACCCGCGGTTTCGGCTCGGAAACATCGGTAAACGCGTTGACCACTCATCCGTTTCACTATCCCAAAGGGAACCTTCGACCGCAAGCGATCAGGCAGTATAATTCATCATTTCGGAAGATGCATGATGGACAAGCTGCAAACAGCCTCAATTACCCAGATCATTGGCTCGATCCCGAATCGCATGGCATTGGCTGGCGGATGGATTGATCAGCCATTTGTCTCCGAACACAATCCCGAGCCACCTGGTTCGATGGTGGTCGTTGGGTTGGAGCCGGAATTTTGGTGCCTGGAACGTGCTGGAATGGCGACTGGGACCCGCAAAATCGCCTTGAAACTGTGGAACGGTGCCCTACCCGATCGCGAGCCGATTGAATTGGTCAAGGAACTCTATGCCGCGGAGAACCGGGGCAAGCTCCAGCCATCCGGTTCCCAGGACATGATCGGACTCATCTATCCGGGCGTGAATCGGTTGGATTTCGATATCGCCCACGAAGGGGGGATCTTTCCAGTCCACATTGAATCGAACAACGATCCCGCGGTCGCCCTGTGGTTGGAACAAGTGATGCACATGGTCCCGGTGGCGCCGCGGCCGGCCGGATACAATCCATTGGGCCAAAAGAACCTCGATCCAGCCTGGATTCGCCGCCTTGGCCAGACAGGTAAGGACTGTTTCAATGCCATCCTGGCGAGAGATATCCAAGGTCTTGGGGCTTCCATGAACGAATGCATGCGTTGTTGGCAGGCAATCTTACCCCATACCGTGCGGCATTCAAACATCGATGTCGATCTCCTTGCATTTCTCGACTTCTACCAATCAAGATACCCGGGAGCCATGTACTCCGGTTGTGGAGGCGGTTACCTCTACGTGGTCTGTGATGAACCAGTGCCGGGCGGGATCCAGATTAAAGTCCGATGCGTTCCAGGGGACCAAAAACCGATGAATCAAGGGGAATCGGCCGCAATTTCTGAAAGGAATCCCTAAGAATTGCTAAAATGGATCCGATTGGGCTATGATGGGGGGTGGTGCGTCGCTTGATTCATTCCAATCACCAGCGGGAGACGAATCGTGACTGGATTATCAGCCCGGTATGGGTTAGGCCTGATTGCTATCCTAACGCTTGTTTTGGGTTGTCGCGGAAGCAACAAGGAGGCCGCCAAACGGAATGAATCGAATCTCAAACCGCTTGCAATCCTCTATAGCAAATACAGAGTCAGCCATCGAGGCCAGGCGCCGGCCAATGAGAAGGCGTTTAAAGAGTACATTTCGACCATTCCCGAAGAACAGCGGAAACGGTTCCATGCCGAGGATGTGGACGCGCTTTTTATTTCGCCGCGGGATAACAAGCCGTATAGAATTATCTATAAAGACAGAGCGCGGCGTGGTCAGTCCGATGTGGTCGCCTATGAACAAGAGGGAGCCGGTGGTAAGCGATGGGTAGCCAGAGACCTCGGAATTGTGGATGAAGTGGATGAAGCCCGGTTCAAGGAATTAGTTCCCGACGGGCCATAAATAAGTTGTCTTCATTGGATTCATTTATTCTTTGGGAGAATCGAGAATGTCGTCGATGAAAATGAGACGGGTTGGATTTACTCTCGTCGAGCTACTGGTTGTCATTGCGATCATCGGTATTCTTGTCGCGTTATTGTTGCCTGCGGTCCAGGCGGCCCGTGAGGCCGCGCGAAGATCGCAATGCAAGAACAACATCAAGAATATTGCCCTGGCAATTCATAACTTTGAAAACAGCTATAATTTTTTCCCGACCGGTGGAACCTATCCATGGCCGAATATCGAAGATTATGTGACCGGTGGTAAGGCAAATGGTCCCGAACAACAGGGGCTCAGCTGGGCATTCCAGATTCTGCCATATCTTGAGGAGGATGCGGTCCACGGCATCACAACGCAGACTCAACTCGAGCAGACTCCTGTCGGCCTTTATTTCTGCCCGTCACGCCGTACTCCCACCCAACATTACGTTGAAATGACATGGCTCATCGATTATGCCTCGGCCACACCAGGCAAATCGGTCCCGCTGGGAAGCGGATATTTGAACGAAACGGATTTCTGGGGGAATGGTACGATCTGGGAGGTCCCCTCGAATCAAGAATACTTCGGCATCATTGTCCGAACGGATTGGGATATTATCAGATCGAATCCACCAGGCCCGCGGGGCAACACCAAACCCACGACGTTTGGAAAGATCACGGATGGCGCCAGCAACACGCTGATGCTTGGGGAGAAGCGGCTTTTCACTTCATGCTACACGATTGGTGAGTGGTTTGATGATCGGGGTTGGAGCGACGGCTGGGATCCGGACACGGTGCGATCGACGGCATTTCCCGTGCGGCAAGACGTGTATGATCGCAACAGTGATCAAGAGCTCGTCGCCACCGGCGATCCACTTCGGCGTTACGGTTTCTGTTTCGGATCGGCCCACACGGGTGGTATCAATGCCGCCTTTGGAGACGGATCTGTCCAGGTGATCAATTATGATATTGATCAGAACATATTCAATTCCCTTGGCCATCGCTCGGATGGCAACGTGGTGAACAAGGATGATCTGTAAGAGGTTTGGCCGAGAAATCGACCATCACCGAGGATCCGGCGTCAGGTCAGTTTCCCGGCAAGGCCGCGCGGCGCGCCGGGCAATCGTTGGCCTGTCCGAATGAGGGTTGATTTTTAAGCCGATTCGTTCTGTTGCAGCACCGCATGCGACTTCAAGAGCCAGATGACACCCAGGACAACAGTGATCCCGCCAAGCCACTGGATGAGAGAGAGGCCTTCGTGGAGGAACACCATGGCAAGGAGTGCCGTGATGAAGGGGGTGAGATTCTGGATGCCGGCAGTGATCGATGGGCCGAGGCGCTGAATTGCGATGTAAAGAAGGGTATGCGACCAGGCAATCCCCAATAGGGACGATAGGGCCAGCAGAATCCAGCTCCACCAGGAGAGCGAAGCGACCGCGCGCCAATCACCGAACAGCCCCATGGCAAGGAGCAGGGCAATCGATGCAAACTGGGCGACGATGCCGAAGCTGAGGATCGGATTGATATTTTTCAGAAACAGGCGGATGCTCACGGCGTACATGCCAAGACTCAGGCTAGAGATCACCATACAAACAATCCCCATCGGTTGGATATTGGCCGTGATGGACATCCCGGAAATGGCAAGGATCACAAAACCAGTGGTCGAGATAGCCAGGCCCCAATAGAAACCGCGCACCCGGAGCAATCGGCGTTCGTGTGGGATGAAGAGCATGGCGAATATAATCGAAAAGACCATGGTCAATCGAATGAAGAAGCCGATGGAGGATGCCGGCATAAAGTATGGCGCCGCAGCCCAGAAGAACTGGCCGGTCAGGATGCATGCCGCTGGGATCAGGCATTGGCGAACGACGTGGCGCGTCAGTTCACCACGGCAATAGAAATAGTAGAGACTTGGCCAATAGAGGATCGATGCTGCCGGAAACCGGATGCCATTGGCAGTCCACGAATCGACAACGTGGGTCAGTTCCCGCAGGAGCACGGGAATGGCTGCCCAGCAAAGGATCGTTCCGGACAGCGCCAGGACGCCGCAAGTGTCCATGTGGCGGAGCCATGGTGGATGGACCACGTTTCTGACTCGAAACGGCACAATGGTGATTCTCCGGAAAGCATGAGCCTCGTGTGGAGGCCTCCGTGTTGACGGGATTTGCACGAATCGATGATCGTCCAGCCTTCATGCGTGTTTCGGCGGACGGACCATCAGTGTGATGGCTGCGGCGACCAGGCACAACAGGCCGCAAATCGTAAAGGCCAATGGGAAATTACCCATGTCGCCCAGCATTCCACCCAGCAATGGGAAAATGATCCCACCCGCACCATAGGACAAGAAGACCCACCCATAGTTCTGGGCCAGATATTTCGTGCCAAATGTATCCGCGGTGATGGTTGGGAACAGGGCAAAGTTGCCGCCGAAGTTGAATCCGATCAGTGCAGCGCCTAGATATAAAAGCGATGGTGTACCGGCCATTTTCTGGAAGGCGATCACAACGATACCCTGGGTTGCGAGCATGATAAAAACCGACGCCTTGCGTCCGATTTTGTCGCTCAGCATACCCCACGCAATGCGGCCGATCCCATTGGCAAGCGAGAAAAAGACCGCCATGGCAAGGCCGGCAGCCGCACTTGCGGCGGCCCAATCCATGTTTGCGGACATCATGGCCTTCATTGGAAACGCCTTCATCAGACCGATACTCATCAAACCGGCACCCGCGCCAAACGCGAAGCAGATGAAGATCATGAAGAACTGGGGCGTTTTCAGCATCGCACTGCTTGGAATATCGACAGTACCGGCAACAGCCTTCCCCGATGCATTTGCTTGGGGAGGTTCCCAACCGGCCGGCTTCCAGCCCTCCGGTGGATTCTTCATCCATACTGCGCCGATCAAACAGGTAACAAGAAAAATGATGCCATATATGATGAAGGTCGTATTCAGACCAAAGGTGGCGATCAGGTGCCCCCATTCGCCGGCCAGTTGTACCCATAAGAGTGCCCCAAAACCGAATCCAGCGACTGCCAGCCCAGTGATCGTGCCCTTCTTATCCGGAAACCACTTCATGCCGACGGCGATCGGCACAACATAGGCCAATCCAATGCCCGCGCCGCCGATCAAGCCGATGCAGACCAGCATGGCAAGGAAACTCTTCCCACCCAGCAGCCCGGCCAAGATATAGCCCAGCCCGAGTACCACGCCGCCCGCAATGGCCAACTTCTGAGGGCCCAAGGTCGGCATCTGTCGCCCGGCAAGGACCATGATGACAGCAAATGCGGCAAGTCCAGCAGCGAAAATGGCTTGAGTTTTTGCGTTGCTGAATGCATACGACAAGCGATCGATCCGTTCCTTGGCGACATGACTGGATACAATCTCATCGATTTGCTTCGTAAGAGCCCCCTTTTGGTCCTGTAAAAGGCCCATTTCCTTTTTCTCGAGAGCCGTTTTGCCTGTTGCCCCTTTCAGCTTTGCGGCGATCTCCTTCAGTGCGTCCCGTGGGGCCTTCAACGCGGCATTCATCTGCTCGAAATCTCGATCTGCCATCCCCAACTGCTTCGCACGGTAGATCCCAGCAATATCTCCGGGGCTTGTGGCCAGAAGTGACGGAGTGAATACACTCCATGCGTAAATGGCTCCCAGGCAGAGCTGAATAAGGATCGCGCCGACGACAACAAGCCAGCGATTCATGACCTTCGTTTCCATGGATGGATCCTTTGAACAACTAATGAAATGAAAAGATGGGTAATATGAAAAATACTGGCACTTTGATCATTATGGGTAAGCTTTGAGTGGGGCAAGAATTGTTGGGCCGGCCGAATCGGTGATCGGGGGCATCATTGAGTGTCAAACGGTCGTTTGGTACGAGCCGGGCAGGAATGCGATGTTTCTGGAAAGGCCTGGATTTCCCGAGCCAATGCGTTATGGCGGGTTTCAGAGAACTCGGTAGAGACAGACGGCGTCCGGAGTGCCGTGGGCCCGTTTCCCGGATTGGAACGGAAATCCAAAGCCGATATCCTACGTATTCGATGCGTTTGTGGCTAGGTGGAGGTTGAAAATTCCGCAGCGTCTTGACCAATTCGTGGCAAAATGCTTGACTTTCACCGCCAAGCTGTAATAATGGCCTAACTGGGTGCAAGTGCTTTCTGTTTGGCTGGAGTTTTAAGTCCCACCTGTCTCCGGCAAGCCCTTTGGGTCTCCTCTTTGTGGAGTGCTAGGCCTAGGTGCCAACAGATTCAACCGCAGCCAAGGTCTAGTTTTTTTTGAAACTCCATGGGAGCATCGGTAATGGCTGACGCCCGACTGAAAAATGTGTTTGAGGCGATCCTCAAGTATGGGCACGACGAGGACTTCGCTCCTCGAATTGACAATGAATTCCATCCCACCACGGCACCGGCCGGATCACGCGAGAAACTCGATGTGATGGCCGAACGTGTCCGGAACGGTTATCCCCTTTGGCATGAATCGGATCGAGCCGATTACAATGGTCTCACGGGAGCTGTCCGCCCCCGCGAGTCGAAATAAGGCTGCCCAACGAACGTCACGCAGCGAACCAGGGCAATTCCAAATAAGAAAAAACGGCCGCTACCAGACGAATCTGGCAGCGGCCTTTGTGTTTCTAGGCACATCGTGTGGCGGGATGATCCGTACACGATTCCGGATTGGAATTGGTTCCCAGGGGTTCGAGCTCGGCACGCAAGACGAGCAGATCAGGCGGGGCTTCAATGCCGAGTCGGACCTTGTCGCCCGATACTCGGACCACTGTCACAACGATTGAATCGCCTAATTTAATCTTCTGATATTGTTTTCTTGAAAGGACCAGCACACTAACCTCCGTGTTGTGTTGTATTGACCATGGGCTATCAGGCTATTTTTTCTCACCTGGTGGTGACAGCCGTGGGGCTGCGGATAGCTGGACTTTGAAAAAGCGTTCGCCTCTCGAATTGTAAAATAATAACGTGTTTCGATCGGTCTCCCAGATGGCCGAAAGTACGACAGACCGCGGGCCGTACAGCGAGAATAAAACACCACAGGGTGCATTGCCGCGTAGCAGCATTCGCTCAGTCATCGGAAAGTAATTTGGTTCTAGATGGTCGGCGTTGCATAACGTTTGGTTCACAAAGTGTCGTAAGGCGTTAATATCCTTAAAGCGTCGTCCGCTAGGTACCATTGGGTTGGGCATCCTCCATGATGAATCGAACAAGGATAACTTGCTCTTTGTGATATTAGGAAGGCCAGGAAAACATGGCTAATACAGAATATCTATCGGCTTGGAGGAAATGAAGACTTTGCGGCAGATCGCAAAAATAGGATAAATAATTACAATAAGCTGTATGGGTAAAATGGCTATCCACCAAACGCATCACGGAGCAGCTTGAGGCTTTTGGGGATTGCCGTCCGGTAATCTTCCTTGCCTTCGAATTCGAGTGAAATGTATCCGCGATAATGATGCCGCCGGAGGATCGCGGCGATGCGTTGGTAATCCAAGTCGAGTGTATACCACGTACCACCACCGAAATAGGTCTTTGCTTGAACGAAAACGGTATCTTCTGCGATTTGTTCGAGGCGGTCGTATGGATCTTCCAGGAAATTGCCTGTATCCATCGTGATTTTCAGCCATGGCGAATCAATCGCACGAACGATCCGATTGACTCCTTCGGGAGTGAGACCGAGTCCCCAATGGTTTTCAAGGCCGAGAATAACACCGCATTTTTCAGCCGTTGGAAGGCATTTTTCGAAACACTCGATGACCCAGGGGAATGCATCAAGGTCGGTATAGCCTGCCAGCGGTGGTTCGATGCCCCGGTTCGCCATCAATGCATCGAAATTCTTCGAAGTTCCCCATCGCCCCGTGTTGACCCGAATGATGGGAATACCGAGTTGGTAAGCCAGTTCAATGCTTTGAATGGTTTGGTCCACGTTTGCTTGTCGTTTATCCGGTTCCGGATCGACGAAGTCTTGATGGGTCGACATGCCGCATAGGTCGAGGCCATGGATCAACGCGGTTCGCTTGAGGCCTTGCAGGTAAGCATTGCCTGGTGTTTCTCCTCGGAGATCAACTTCGCGCATTTGGATCTCAAGGAGTTCCACCGCATCGAATCCCCAGGTGCTGGCCAACTCGATGCATTCAGCCATGGGGACTTGGGCATCGTCACGAAATCGCCAGAAGGAATAAGTCGATACGGCGATTGGATTGCCGCCAGGCCGCGGATCCGATGGTGGGGGTGAATTGGCCTGTGATTGGTCAGCTAGCGCAGCCAGGGCCATTGCTCCGCCCGTGCCGGCCAGCAAAAAAGTTCGTCGGTCAAATTGCCCGTTCTGATCCACGTTGGCGGTCTTGGATTGCATGGCAGGAACTCCAGGGAATGGAAACGATACAAACTGGTCTGGGAATGGAAAGCGATTCGAACGCGCGGAGCGTTCGAATCGCTGGAAAAAAGAATGGGTGCCTGGAATTGTGTTAGGCCATGTCCTTGAGCTTCTTCAGCGCTCGGACCTTAACGATATTGCGAGCCGGCTTGGCGGCGACATCCATCAATTCGCCTGGGCGGAAGGGATTCGGAACACCCTTCTTGGCCTTGGTTGCCGGCTTGTGCTGAACCACAATCTTGCACAGGCCTGGAACCGTAAACATTTTGGGACCATTGCGACTGAGGGCTTTCGCGATCTGCTTTTCTAGCGATTCAAAGACCGCCGCGACATCCCTTTTAGATAATTCAGTCTCGGCCGCAATGTTGGCAAAGACTTCGGTCTTTGTCGGTGCTTTCTTTGCAGCTTTTGTCATGTTGCTCATTCCTCCTTGTCTAAACACTTGGGAACGGAATCCAAAGAATGGGGGCCCGAAAATGGGCGTTCACATTAACGTAACGTCGCTGGTTTACGTTCCGGAACGAAAAAAAACAACCCTCAATGTTGCTAAACCCCTCGAAAAATAGCATTTTCTTCACCACGTGCCATGGGAAATCCAATTTTTTCGGGCCCAAAGAGTTGGGTGTCCGTTCTTCAGGGGCGGTGTCCAATGGCTGGATCGGACGCCTGGAATACCCTGGTTGCCGGGGTACGGTTGGATGTGTAAGATAAAAGCAGATAAGCATTTACGTTTACATTCATGGCTCATGTCAAGGCAGGCAGATGCAGGTGGCCGGCTGAAAAAGAGTGAGGAAAATGGCAGAATTGGACGCCGGATGCCCGAATTCCAGGTTCGCCCGGTATAGTTTCTTCGGATGCGTCCCGTGCGAACGGGCAATGGCCGATGGGGCGGGCCCTTGGATTCAACTGCCGATGGATTCCTCCTTTTGGGGACCGATTACCGTGAATCAAACAGGTTGTGACAGACGACCGGCCTTGCCGGTAGGATTTCTCTCAGAAAGCCATGGAATTGCATGATGGGCCTCGGTTGCTCCAAGCGATGGAAATTGAGAACGCCGGTCCAATGGCCATGGATCTTTTCATGGCAATGGGTGGCACTTTGGTTCGGCGCAATGTCCCTTCTGGCCAGCAGTGCCGTTTTCGCACAACCGGGGCTGCTTCCGGGGGACCCCGATCTTACATTCGAGGAAGACGACGATCACTTCGATTTGGATCTTGCATTACCGACGGAACGGACCGCCACACGGGGGATTGCTCTGGCAGAGCAGAGGATTACTGGGGGCAAATACTCCCAGGCGATTCAGTTTCTTGATAGCCTCCTTGCGCGTGAAGAAGACGCGTTCCTTGAAAGTTCCTCAACAGCCCAACGCTATGATGGTTTAAAATCGACTGCTCGAAGGATGCTAGGCGCACTCCCCTCAGCCGGCCGGGATGCCTACTTGCTCGCGTTCGAAGCACGCGCGCGAAACGCGCTCACATCGGCGATCGAGGCGGGCGATCTGCCGGCGATTCGGATGGTAAGCCGGCGGTATTTTCACACGCCCGCCGGCTATCAAGCTACTTTACTCCTTGCGCGCAATGAGCAGGATCATGGCCGGCCGGCTAGTGCCGCAGCCATGTATGATCAATTAATCGAATTGCCCCATGCCGTTCATCAGTTCGGCCCGCAACTCTACCTGCTCGATGCGAGTGCCCACTTGCAGTCAGGGCGTACCGATTCGGCAAGGCGAGCCATCGAATTGCTGCGTCGCGATTATCCTCGGCAGGAGGTCATTGTTGGTGGGGTTGCCGTAAATCTCTTCAATCAGAACGAAGATCCAGTCCAGTGGCTTGCATCTCGATTGGATATCAAAGATTCCAGATCAGGCTCCATCCAACAGAATTGGCCGATGTTCCGTGGCGACCCAGCTCGGAACTTGGAAAGCGACGGCGGGGCGCCGCACATGGCGGTGCGTTGGCGGGTCCGCATGGCGAATAGCCACCGAGTCGAACGGGTGCTGGAGAATCTCCGGGAAGAGTATCAGAACCGGGACATCACACTCATCCCTTCCGTCTTTCCAGTTGCAGTCGGAGATGTTCTTGTCATGCATTCGACCCATGCAATTGTTGGCGTCGACTTCCACACGGGGAAACGAATTTGGAGTGATGTTCCCGACGGCAATGATCCCCAGTACGACGCATTTGTGGAATCACTCGGCAATCCAAATGGGGTGGCTGCCGCACCGCATCTGGTGCGAGCCATGGCACAGCGGATGTGGGACGACATGATCTATGGCGGGCTGAGCAGTGATGGGCGTTGTGTCTACGCGATACGCGATTTTCCAATCAACACCGAGACGTTGGATCGTACCTTGGGTGTTCGTGGCCCCGTCTTCATAAGAGGCCGGCCCGGATTGCAGGATCCAACGGAATGGATCGGACCAACCAACCGACTTACGGCATTCGACTTGCGTTCGGAGGGGAAGCAAGTCTGGGAGATCAATGGCGCCGATGCCGACGGACCTCTTGCTGGCGCATTTTTTCTGGGAGCGCCCTTGCCCTTGGATGGCCGGCTCTACGTCCTGGCCGAAATTCGGGGCGGGATCCAACTGGTTGTCATTCGCCCCATCGATTCGTGGCCGAGGTGGGAGCTGGAATGGATTCAGCAGTTGGCCAATCTGGAATCGGGGATCCTCGAGAATCCTCGGCGCCGATGGACGGGGGCGGTCCCATCCGCAGAGAACGGAGTTCTGGTCTGTCCCACTTCGGCCGGTGCTGTGATCGGTGTTGACTTCATCCAGCGGACCTTGCTCTGGGCCTATCGCTATCCGACTCGCATGGCAAAAATCCAGGGTGTCCATCCCCGAATTGCCCGAATTCAGCAGGACCGGATGGAACAAGGGAGCGGCCGCCAGAACAATCGGTGGATCGATAGCACGGCTATCCTGGTCGCTGGGCGCGTTTTGCTTGCGCCTCCGGATTCGGATTTTCTTCACTGCCTCGACCTTAGGACGGGCACCATGCTCTGGAAACGGCCCCGTGAAAACGCACTCCTGATCGCTTGTGTTCACGACCAGAATATCATGTTGATCGGCAAGCATGAAGCGATGGCATTGCGTCTGGAAGATGGAGAGCCTGCCTGGAAAGACGGTCCCTGCACTTTCCAACAGGGTGTGCTCCCCACGGGTCGCGGATTCCTGAGCGAAGGAAAATACTTCATTCCCATGTCCAATGGCCAAATCATCGCCCTCGATGTGACCGGTGGAACGGTGGTAGAACGAATCGAATCGCACGCGGGAATGCCGCTTGGCAATTTGATATGCCACCAAGGAGCCGTTCTATCACACAATGAGTGTTTCCTTGAAAAATACGAACAGCTCGATGTCGTGCAACAACGGATCCAAGATGCCCTGGCAGTCAACCCTGATGACCCGAATGCATTACGGGAACTTGGTGAAATCGCATACAATGATAATCATCTCGCCCTGGCGATTCAGCATATTCATCGAGCATATGAAATCAATCCACGCGATCTGGTTGCGAAAGACTTGCTGGTCAACTACCTGCTCTTGGCGTTGGAGCAGGATTATATGGTCTACCGGGATCGCTTATCGTTTTTAAACCGCCTTATCTCAGATCCGGAACAGCACTGGCACATGGAGCGCATTCAGGCGGAGGCATTGCACAATTCGGGTGATCTTCTTGGAGCGGTGCGCGCTTACCTACGCCTTGCCGAGCAAGACAACCAGTCGGAGCCGGGATACATCACGTCAAAGCATGCATTCACTCCTCAAAGCCGGTGGATCTGCGGCCAACTGGCTGACATCTGGCAGAAGGCCAATACCAGAGAGCGCCGAGCGATCCAACAACTGATCCAACCTGCGGAGAATCTCCTCGAAACGAATCCTACCATCGCCGGACTTCGAAGCTATTTGAGTTACTTCGATGGTCTTCCCTCGAGCGATCGCTGGAAACTTGTCCTGGCTGAGAAACTGATGGAAGCTGGTATTTTCATGGAGGGCCAGCTTCTATTGCACGATCTGGTTGAGTCGCCGGACGAGTCGACTCAAGGTCAGGCCGTGGCGATGCTGGCGGAACTGTTTCACACGGCGCGGCGGCATCGGGCGGCTTTATGGTATGATCGGTTGCTTGTCCAGCGATATGCGAACGTCATATGCCGGCACGGCAAGACCGGTCGGCAAATTGTTTCGGATCACGCGAATCGTTTCAGGGGCTCGGGCCCCGAACGAGAATGGTCCAACGGTATTGTGGAGCATCAAATAACCTCGAATCAGGCCAGCCGGTCTCAGAGCCGCCTCCAGCATGTCCGGATTGAGGGGCGAACGGATCCGAGCCTGATTGGCCGCCAGCTCTTCATCGATCCGGACCGGCAGCGATCCATTCGGGGTTCCATCGTGATTCAAGACGAACTCGGGAACAACGAGTTTTCTGTCGCCTTGGACCTGGAAGCATCGGGGCGTTTTTTGCGAGACGTACATGGCTCACGGTGTCATGCGGTTTATCGGGGCGGACTCTGCATTGTGTCGGTGGGTGACTATGTTCTAGCCATTGACGCACTGGCGGATGATACGAGTATGGACCAGCATCTGATGTGGGACACTCGAATAACTCCTGAATGGATCGATCCAGTGCTCCCATCGGTTTTTAACCCGGAACCAACAAATCCTGGGCTGGAGGCATTTGGTCCCAATGGCCGCACCTTCTCCACGGGCCAGGATGGATTGCCGATCGGTATTCTGGGCCCCGTGACCCGCCATGGTGTTGCCTTTCAAGCCGAAGGGCGATTGCAATGTGTCGATCCGTTGACAGGCCGATTGATCTGGTCCCGCAAGGACATTCCAAGCGGCTGCCTCTTATTTGGCGATGCCCAATATCTGTTTGCATTACCTCCGAAATCAAACGAAGCGATTGTTCTGCGCATGATCGATGGGAAACGGCTCGGTTTCCGGGAGGTGCCGCCGGTCCAGGAGCATTTGGCAACCCAGGGCCGCGCCATCCTATGTTGGCGCGAGGGAACCGATCGGGAAGAACCGGTTTCCGAGAGATCGCAGTTCATGGAACTTGTTTTGTTCGATCCTTGGAACGGGGGTGTCATTTGGACCCATGCGTTTCGAGCAGCCTCTCAAGTATGGCTTGCTGATAATGAAGCAGCTGGTATCGTCGATCCGGAAGGGCAGTTCCAACTGATCGATATCAAGGATGGCTCGCGGCTGGTCGCGCAGCGAATCGAGCAGGAACCCTCTTTAGATGCCATCTATGTGCTCCTTTCTTCGGGCAGTGTTTTTCTCGTGACATCATCGAATCGGACGCACCCTTCGAATGCATTAACGGTGGCGCCGATCCTTGACCATGAATACCCGATCGTGACCGGTCGGATCTACGCTTTCGACCGCGCGACCGGGGAATCGATATGGCCCTGCCCAGCTGAAGTCCGGCAGCAGGGATTGGTTTTATGGCAACCTCGCGAACTGCCGGTGCTCCCATTCATCCGAACAATCCCGGGCCGGAACCGCAACTCGAAGCCATTCACCAGCGTCCTTTGCCTTGACAAGTCGAGCGGCCGAAGTATCTTCCGGCGGGACGATCTAAATCAAACAACGAATCATTTCGCGATCTTTGCGAAAGAGGAGGATCCGAGCGAAGTGACGATGACGTTACTGACACAGCGAGTGGAGTTGATTTGGACCAACGAGCCCCGACCACCGGAGCCACCTTTCATGGAGGACGTCCAGGCGGGCCGTCCTCGATCTGGTTCGCGTGGTTTACTTCGAATGATCTTGGGAAATCCCAACTAGCTAGCGGAACGGCACCATGAAGATTTGGGAATGTCGATGGATAGGTGGAGCGATCATGGCCAGCCTCGTGGTTTTTTGGCTTGCGGCGCCGTCGGCTGCCGCCAGCGATGCTCGGGTGGAACGGATTGTTCACCAGGGACTGGATTGGATCGCCTCCACGCAACATCGTCTCGGCCACTGGTCGGCCAATGGCCAGTATCGCCAGTATCCCACGGCGATGACATCCTTGGCTGGGCTGGCTTTATTGAGTGAAGGATCCACGACAACCCAGGGCCGCTATGCGGAAAACATCCGGCGGGCGGTCGATTATGTTGTCAGCCAGAGTCGAAACAACGGCCTGATCGGCGATCCGCTCCGCGACGATCGCTACACCTATGGACATGGTTTTGGCATGTTGTTTTTATCTCAAGTTCTCGGTGAGGAAGAGGACGCGGCCCGCCGCGAGCATCTGATCGATGTTCTCAGCCGCGCGGTCGTCTTCACCGGGCAGGCCCAGACAAAGGCGGGCGGCTGGGGGTATGTCAGCGCCAAGGACGGGCGCGACTTCGATGAAGGATCGACAACCATCACGCAAGTCCAGGGCCTTCGCAGCTGTCGCAATGGGGGTATTCCAGTCCCGAAGGAGATCATCGACAAGGCCGTTGCCTATATTCATAAATGCACCATGCAGGATGGCGGCGTGCAATACAGCTCGAAGGGAGGAGGTGGCAGGCCGGCAATTACGGCAGCCGCAATTGCATGCCTCTTTAATGCTGGTGAATATGATGATGATTATGTGCCGCGCATGTTGAAGTACTGCGAGAACAAATTGACAGACAATGACCAGTCCAGTTTTGGACATTGGCACTATGCCCACTTCTATTATGCCCAGGTGCAGTATCGGGAAGGTGGTGCAACCTGGCGGAATTACCGCGATACCATCTATCGGAAACTAGTCCAGGAAGCGAAACCAATTCGCGTGGGAAATCAGGATCTTGTTTACTGGGACCAGGGGTATATCGGGCCCATCTATACGACATCCCTGAACTTGATCATCCTTCAATTGGATCAAGGATGTCTCCCAATTTACCAGCGCTGAGGAAACGAACGCATGACGAATGACACCACGGATATGGCCTCGGAGAGTACAGCAGTCGAGCATCTCCATGACGCGTGCGATAAAATCAAACAGCAGCTTGCCCAAACGATCGTTGGTCAAGATGAGGTGATTGAACAACTTCTCATTTCGTTATTCAGCCGGGGGCATTGCATGCTCGAAGGCGTGCCCGGTCTTGCGAAGACATTATTGATTAGTACCCTCTCGCAGACTCTCAATTTGTCCTTCAGCCGAATCCAATTCACTCCAGATCTCATGCCGGCTGATATCACGGGCACGGATATCATCGAAGAGAACAAGACGACCGGCAGCCGGGAGATCAGGTTTCTAGAGGGGCCACTATTTTCAAATGTGATTCTTGCCGACGAGATCAACCGCACTCCACCCAAGACGCAGGCCGCGCTTCTTGAAGCCATGCAAGAACGGCAAGTCACTGTCGGCCGGGTCCGACACCAGTTGACCGATCCGTTTTTTGTGCTTGCAACGCAAAATCCAATCGAACAGGAAGGAACCTACCCGCTGCCGGAAGCGCAACAGGATCGGTTCATGTTCAAAGTACTCGTTGACTATCCTAGCTTTTCCGAGGAGTTTGAAATTGCGCGGCGTACGACTGCCCTTGCCGAGGGCCATGTCATCCCGATCATCGCGCCGGAAGAGATACTGCAATTGCAGAGGTTTGTACGCGAGGTTCCGGTGGCCAATCATGTGATTCGATACGCACTGTTGCTTGTTCGGCAGACTCGAATTGGCCAGCCAGGACTTCCGGAATTTGTGCCCGCCCAATTGGCCTGGGGTGCGGGGCCGCGTGCCGTGCAGTACTTGATCCTTGGCGGCAAGACACGCGCCCTGGTACATGGCCGGACCCATGTGGCAATCGAGGATATCACAGCCTTGGCTGCCCCGGTCTTGCGCCATCGCCTGGTTGTCAATTTCGCAGCGGAAAGCGAGGGCATTTCAACCGACGATATCATCCGGAGAATCATCGATGTCACGCCTACCCAAGAGGATGAACTGACCCATGACCCTCGCTTCCAGAAAATTTTTGCATCCTGAGGCGATTCGGCGGATCAGCCGGCTGGAAATTCGGGCACAGCACATTGTCGAAGGTTTCCTGAGCGGCATGCACCGCAGCCCCTATTTCGGCCAGTCTGTCGAATTTCTTCAACACCGCGGGTACACTCCAGGCGACGATCTCCGGCATGTCGATTGGAAAGTATGGGCGAAACAGGACCGGCTTTATGTCAAACAATACAAAGAGGACACCAACATGCGGACCACGATCCTCGTGGACACTTCGGGCAGTATGGAGTATGGCCGTGGGCCGCTGAATAAATTTGCATACGGGGCAACGATTGCTGTTAGCCTTGCCTATCTCCTCCTCCGGCAGCAGGACGCCGTCGGATGTGTCGCCTTCGATGATGGTATCCGGTCTAAGGTTCCCATCTTAAGCAAACGGACGCACTTGAACTCCATCGTCCAAACACTAGAAGTCAACAGCCCACGCGATGCGACGGACTTGTCACTTGTTTTAAGAGAAGTTGCCGAAACGTACCCGCGCCGCGGCATGATGATCTTGATCTCGGACTTGTTTGGCCGAGTGGAGTTGACGGAACGAGGATTGCGGTTGTTGCGCCAGCGCGGTCATGATGTCATGGTTTTCCATATACTGGATGACGATGAACTGGATTTTTCGTTTCGTGGCCCGACGCGTTTCGAGGGCTTGGAATTCCCGGACCAGCGGTTGAACTGCAATCCCCGCGCTCTCCGCGAAGGGTATCTGGAGGCTCTGGAAAGATTTCTGTCAGAAGTGCGCCGGGGATGCGCGCGAAATGCAGTTGATTATGCCATGATTCGAACCAGTGATCCGCTTGACGCGGCACTCGCAAGGTACTTGAGTAAACGGCTTGGAATGCACAATAGGAATTGAATGGGCCCATCGTGACGTTCCTTTTCACAACGCTGCTGACCATCGGCTTGCCGCTTGTTGCGGTGCCCGTGTTGATCCATTTGATCCATTTGAGGCGGTATCGCCGGATCCGATGGGCCGCCATGGAATTTTTACTGCAGAGCCAGAAGCGGCATAAGAAATGGATCCTGCTCAAACAACTCTTACTCCTCCTCTTGCGAATGGCCGCCATCGCCGCGATGGTATTGATGCTCGCCCAACCTGTGTTACGAAGCGAGTGGGGTGCCATGTTTGGCGGTTCGACAACGCATCATTTCGTGTTGCTTGACGATAGCTATTCCATGACAGACCACGATGGGCAGGCAACCGCCTTCGATCGGGCCAAATGGGTAGTGCAGCGGATTGCCGAACGCGCGAGTGCGGAGGGTGGATCGCAGCGATTTTCCTTGTTGCGTTTTTCCGAGGCCGCGGAGCTCACCGTCGGTTCGCAACCGGACATCTTCCACGAAACGATCGACGATGCATTGACTCAACGGATCGAAACGTTCCTCGCACAATGCTCGGCGTCCGAAAGCGATCCCGGACCGCTGGAGGTTCTCGAGGCCCAAGCCCGGCTCCCGCAAAAATCCGATGGTGAAACCTTGGTTGTCTATCTCGTAAGCGACTTCCGGGAGCGGGAATGGCTTCGCGCGAATGAACTGCGACGCCATCTGCTTCAACTGCAAGAACAGGGCGCCCAATGGCACTTCGTCAATTGCACGAACGAGACACACCCCAATCTGGCCATTACCCAATTGCGGCCCCAGACAGGCCTCCATGCTGCAGGGGTCGAGATGTGGATGGAACTGGTCGTCGCTAACTATGGAGAAAAGAAGGCGCGTGGAATAACCATCCAACTCCTGGAAGATGGACATCCTCGTGGTGCCCTGGAATTGGAGCCGATACCTGCACGAGGTGAACTGGCGCACCGATTTCGGATCAACTTTCCCGGCGCGGGACCGCATGCAATCGAGGTTATCCTGCCTCCAGACGCGGTGGCCGTCGATAACCACCGGTTCTATGCGGCGGATGTCCCCAGCGAAATCCCATTGCTCTTGATGGATGGAACCACAACGGGTGAGGATAGCCGTTTCATCAGCACTTCGCTAGCGCCAGGTGGATCCGTGAAGACGGGTTGGCAACCGCGGATCGAACCTCCGAGTTCCCTGCGCCAAGCCGATCAACTTGCCCAGTACGCGGCGGTGTTTCTCCTGGATATACCCCGACTCGATGGACCGGAGATTGAAACGCTCGAAGCATACGCCCACGCGGGAGGGGGAGTTGCGTTCTTCCTCGGAGACCGAACGAATCGCGACCAGGTCAACAATCAATGGTACCGTCTCGGTGCGGGGCTTTTTCCCGTACCGCTGCATCTTCCAACCCAATTACTGGCCCTCCAGAACGAAAACAGCCCGGATATCCGTGTTATCGACCACCCGGTATTCCGGATCTTTTCCGGGAGCCGGAACAGTTTTTTAAAGCTGATGTTAGTCGATTTCTACTATGCCATCGATCAGGATTGGCTTGCCTCGGAAGAAAGGGTGCCGTTAGCCCCCAATGGTCGTGTGGTTTCAACTCAGGTCATCGCGCGCCTCCGCAACGGAGCGCCGCTGGTTGTCGAGAAGCCCTATGGAAAGGGCCGCGTCATTGCATTTCTAACCAAAGCGTCACCGGAGCAAACTTCGCATGGGTCATGGAATAATTGGGGTAATAACCCAGCATTTCCGGTAGTGATGAACGAACTGGCTGGATACCTGGCTGCCCATTGGCGTGACGAACCAATCCGGATTGTTGGCGAACCGATTGATATTGTCCTGGACGAATCAGAATATGTACCGGACCTCAAGTTGATTCTGCCGGCGGCCGACAGCTCGGAAGTCCTGCCGCTCGATGCCGCACCGGCCGAAAATGCACTCCATGCAAGACTTCCATTCACACGGCGCAGCGGGATCTATACCGTTGAACTCAACCGCCTGGACGACCGGCAGGAAACCAGGCAATTTGCCATGAATGTCCCGAATGGTGAAGGTGACCTAGCCCGGGTAGCGCCAAGCCAAATGGAACCGCGTCTGCTTGGTGTGCGTTATTCGTATCATCTGGCGACGGAATTCACAGAGCAATTACCGGAATTGGCCGGATTCCATGTATCGGATGCCATCCTTTACTTGCTCATAGCGCTGCTCCTCGTCGAGCAACTGCTCGCTTACCTGTTCAGCTACCATCCTCAAACCATGAAAATGCCATCCCATTCATTGCCGTGATTCCAGGTTTCTTCGCCAATTTGATCCTAGCCCAAGTCGTGCCACTGCCTGGTCATGATCGTGGCCCAGTTACAACTCAGGCCGAAACGGAATTGGAGTTCGCTCGCCCGCATCAGTTCGATGATGAGCGCTGGTTTTGGGTTAGCCTGGTAGCCGTTGGCCTGTGTATTGTCGTCTATGTCTGGTCGATCTATCGCCGCGACCGGGTTGAATTGAAACCGGTTGTTGGATATGTCCTGATACTCCTTCGTCTGGTGGCATTTGCAGCACTCGGTCTTTTCTTTTTGAAGCCCACCATGCGTACGGACCAGCGATTGGTCCGTGATTCCCGAGTGGTCCTCTTGGCTGATGTCAGCCAGAGCATGGGGCTGGCCGATCGTGATCCAAGTGCGCAAGAGAGCGCAGACAGCCGCCAGGATCGGTTCGGTAGCCCACGGAACGGGGACGAATCGCGTCAAGAACCAAAGAATTCACCACGGGGCAATGAGACAGTTGATGCGCGGAGTCGAAGCCAGCAGATTGTCGAAGCCCTTTCCGCCGGTCCGTTTATCAACCGGCTTCGCAAGCAACATGAAGTCGTAATCAGCCGGTTTGCCGAATCGGTGGAACGCATCGTTTCCTTCCCGCCAGTCCCGGCGGGTACCGCGGCAGCCGGTCGAAACGGAACGGGGAAGATCTCATCCATCCAGAACAACCCATCCCATCCAGGTGGGATTTTGCTTCCCGGTCCGGACTGGCTTGAGGAACTTGCTCCACGGGGGACGGAGACACGGATTGGCGATGCGATCCGGGATGTGATCCAAAGCCATCGGTTGGAGCCGTTGGCTGGGATCATCCTGCTTTCCGATGGCGGCCAGAACGCGGGGATCCAACCCGATTCGGCGACCGAGCTGGCATCGGAAGCTGCCGTGCCGATCTACGCCATTGGTGTGGGTTCCCCGATGATTCACCGGAACGTGCGGATCGCTGATTTTGTTGCGCCATCGCGGGCCTATCCGGGTGACGCGATCACCTTGTCGGCTTTTGTGCAGTCGGCCGGTTTCCGTGGCCGCCTGGTTAATATGGAATTGCGCCGCCGCAACGCAGCTGAAACGGATAGTGTCTATGTACCAATTGCCAGTGAACGAATTGCGCTCGGAACGGATAGCGAAATGACGCCTGTTGTCTTCAAGGTGGCCGAAGAAGAAACGGGTCATTTCATTTATGAAGTGCGCGTCATCCCACCTGCAGAAGACATCAGTCCGGGAGACAATTTTCAGGAAGTGGATGTCGAGATCACGAATCGCCAACTCCATGTTCTATTATTTGCTGATGGTGCCACCCGGGAATATCGTTTTCTCCGAAACCAATTTCAGCGTGATACGGGCGTGGTCGTGGACGTGATCCTGCAATCCTCTCCGCCCGGAATATCGCAAGACGCCGATCGATTGCTATCCGAGTTCCCTCGGACGCCCGAGGAGCTCGGCGATTACGATTGCATCGTTGCCTTCGATCCCGATTGGATGGTATTTGATGCGGATCAGTTCGAGCTGCTTGAAACCTGGATTGCCGAAGAGGCTGGTAGCTTGATTCTGATTGCGGGACCCGTTCACAGTAGTGCCTGGATTGAGAGTGCGGAGCACCACATACTCGTGGATTTGCACCCAGTTGTATTTCGCCGGGGTCTTTCTCTGATTGGAGATGGCCGCTATGGTTCAGAGACTCCCTGCCCGCTCGAATTCACGCGCGAAGGGAGGCAGGCCGAATTCCTTCAATTGGCCGAAACGCCGGCAGAAAATAAGGCAATTTGGTCCCGATTTGAGGGAGTCTTTGGTCACTTCGCGGTCAAGGGATCCAAACCGGGCGCTGTCACTTACGCCACGTTGCCCGATCCCGAGAGTGGCTTGAGAGCGGAGCCACCCGTTTATATGGCTAGGCAATTCTATGGAGCTGGCCGGGTCTTCTTCATGGGGAGTGGAGAAATGTGGCGACTTCGGAAACTGGATGAATCCTATTTCGAAATGTTTTATACCAAATTACTCCGCCATATGACCCAGGGTCGATTGCTTCGCGGGAAGGTTCAAGGAGCCCTGCTTATCGAGCAAGATCGGTATCATTTGGGTGATACCGTCGTTGTGCGGGCCCAACTCAGAGATACCCGGCATGAACCCTTGATAACGGGGTCGCTTGATATGCATATTTCGCGACCGGACCATTCCACACAAACAGAAAAACTAATCGCCACGACCGAGCAGCCGGGAAACTATGTTGGGCAATTCCGAGTCCTTCAAGAAGGCACTTTCAACGTGACTGTCTTGACCGATCCCGGCATGACACAATCGATATCCAAGCGCATCCAGGTTCGATTGCCCGACCTCGAACGGCAACAGCCGGAACTGAATCAGAAGCTACTCAGTACAATCGCCCAGAAGACGGGAGGATTGTACTACGACTCGCTTGATACGGCGATCCATGGTAGTGACAATCTGCAACCGCTGGCGGATAAATTGCGAAGCCGCGCGGAAGTTGAAATCATTCGCGGTGCCCCAGATCGCGAATTCGAGCACCATTTGATGTTTTGGTTGCTCGGAATCTTCTGCGGAGCGATCTGTCTCGAATGGTTCATCCGGCGCTTCAGCCGATTGGCATAGGCAGAAGAAGGGATTCAATGACTTCCTCCTCCACCAAAACGACCCATCTTCCGGCGGATGTGAAGGTTCTGCTCCATCGGCTCCGGTGGTGGATACGATGGTACGTTTTGGCTGACGGACTTTCAGGGATCCTGATCGCCCTGGGATCTGCTTTCTGGGTCGGGTTGGCCATCGATTGGTTGTTCGAACCCTCGCCCCCAATTCGGGTCGCGGCACTAGTTGCGGTAGCCATCCTGGTTCTCGTCATTGCCTGCCGGCTCATTGGGCGCCGGATCCGTGTCCCATTCCCCGACAGCAGCTTGGCGCTCTTGATTGAGCGCAAGCATGGATCCTTCCGAGAAAGTCTTTTAACGGCTGTTGAGTTCGCACAACCAGATGCCTCGATCTCGGCAAGCCGGATCATGCTGGGGCAGACAGTTGACCAGGCCCGATCCCTGATCAACTCGGTTCGTTTAGCCCGGATATTCAACTTCAGGCCCTTGGTGATACGCCTGGCGGCCGTGGGATTTCTGATTGCATCCGTGGTGGTCTTTGGCTTATTGAAATCCGCCGCGTTTGATTTCTGGTTGCGCAGGATAGCATTAACCGAAGCACTTTGGCCACGCCGCGTTGCTCTGGCCGTGGATGGATTCCTGGTGAATGTGGCTGGTCGACGCGTGGAATGCATTGCTCAAGACGATACGTATGATTTGACGGTGCGGGCTTCGCTAGAAGATGCACATCAGGCACCGGCGGAGGTGGAAATTCGTTATCGCATGAAGGATGGCCAAAGGGGGCGTGACATTTTGAAACAAATCGGTTTGGCCATTCCCGGCCGTGACACGGAACAAATCTACCAATACAAATTCAAAAACATCGCCAGCGATCTGGATTTTGATATTATTGGCGGTGATGATCGGATCGATGATTTGCATCTTGATGTTGTCGACCGGCCAAACTTAGCGAACATGCGATTTCACTGCGCCTACCCAGCTTATATGGACAGACCGAAAGAGACACTGGACATCACCGGGACCATGTCGATCCCGGAAGGAGCCACTTTGGAACTCGTTGCCGAAGCTACGAAACCACTCATCGAAGCCCGGCTGTATACGGCCGATTCCTCGGATGATCAAGTGCTTCATTTCTCGGCGCAGGAGGACGGCCGGGATGTGTCCTTCCTGTTACCGCCGATTGGCGACGACACGGTCTTTTTGATTTCGCTGACTGATCGCGATGGAGTTCGCACGCGTGATCCAATTCGTGTCGCCATCGCGATTACGCAGGACACACCACCCGAAGTTGCCGTGCGGCTTCACGGCATCGGCATGGCTGTGACTCCAGACGCACGAATTCCATTCACGGGCACGATCACGGATCCCAGATATGCCATGGACCGTTGCTGGTTCGTGCTCCAGGCTGGTCCCAAAGATCCACAAACGATTCCTTTTTCCGCTATTGTCGATGGCCAGCAAGAAATTCGTGTCAACGAGGTTCTCGATGCGCGAATGATCGATGCCAATACGAAACAACGCGTTCTCGAGCTCACACCAGGAGAGCAGCTTGTGATCCGGGTCATGGCGTCCGATCGTTATGACTTGACGGAACGGGCACATGAGGGGAGTAGTCAGCCTTTCACACTCGATATTGTAACACCGGATCAACTCCGTGCCCTGCTGGAACAGCGTGAGTTGTCACTCCGCCAGCGTTTTGAAGCACTGATTGACAAAACAACGGATACCCGCCGGTTACTTGAACTTCTTTACACGGATGAGCAAAGCGTCCACGAACGGCATCAATTCCGAATGATCGCAGCTCAACAGAATATGGCACAGGTTGCCCAAGAAATACTTGGAATCGCGGAATCATTTGATCTGATTCAATCGGAACTTATTAATAATCGCGTGGATACCCCGGAGATGCTTGACCGGCTTCATAACGATATTGCCGAACCACTCAGGCAGATAGCGCTCCAGCAGATTCCCAACCTCCAGAAGCATCTGGACATGGTACAATTAACCATGGATCGCCGGGAGGATGGAACGAACGAACTCAAGGTCGGCGTTGCCATGACGGATGACATCCTCGTCGCCATGCGGCAGGTGCTTGACAAGATGACTGAATTGGAAAACTTCAATGAGGTCCTTGACCTGATCCGTAGAATGATTGAAGACCAAGAGACACTCAATGAAAAAACTAAGAAGCGCCAACGCGAGCAATTAAGAAAATTATGATGGAAATGGGCGGGATGCACGGGCAAGTGTAGCGATCGGAGTTGGCTGATGTTCGATCAAAGTTCAAGGCATGGGATATGGCTCGGCCTGTTCACTCTATGGTTCCTGGGATCCATCCCAGATAGCAGGACCTGCCTGGTTGCGCAAATCAGTCCATCGAACAAGGTAGAGACAGATGCTAGCGCAATTGCGGGGGATAATCTATCATTTGAGCAGGCCCAACTTGCTGGTCGCTACGATCGGCTCGAACAAATCATCACCCGACTCGCCGAGTTGACTGCTGATTCGGATCCACATCGAGCGAAGTTGCTGCGAGAGACTCTGAGCCAGGCGCGCGAAAGGGACGTGGCGGTTCGTTTGGAGGAGGTGGTCCATTTGTTGGAAAATGGACGATTGGCAACAGCATCCCAGAATCAGACCGAACTGATCCGGGACCTCCAGGAGATGCTCCAACTTCTTCTCAAGGAGAACCGAGGCGATGAGTTGGCCAACCAGCAGAAATGGCTACGGGATCAGCTCAAAGAAATCGGGAGGATCATTCGGCTGCAACGGGGAGTGAAAGCACGTACCGAAGGAGGCGATGACGCCAACAGGCTGGCCGAGGACCAACAAGAGATTTCGGACCGAACGGATCAGCTGGCCGACGGAATCGAAGCCGTGGAAAATTCGCAGAATCGTGGCGGCCAGCCGAATGATGGCCAGCAAGATCCTGGCGGCCAGCAAGATCCTGGCGGCCAGCAAGATCCTGGCGGCCAGCAAGATCCTGGCGGCCAGCGAGATCCTGGCGGCCAGCAAGATCCTGGCGGTCAACAGGACGATCGGGGCGCGGCCGGCGAACCGGATGCGCCTCAGACTGCTAAGAATCCAGTCAGTCCGTCCCGGGAACGAATCCGTGCCGCGCAGCAAAATATGGAAGAAGCCCGGCAACGCCTGGAGAAGGCCGAACGCGAAGGTGCTGCCCAGGAACAGGAACAGGCCCTTCGCGAACTGGAGCAGGCGAAGGCGGAACTGGAACGTATTCTGAGGCAGCTCCGCGAAGAAGAGATGGAACGCGCGCTTGAAGTATTGGAAGTTCGATTCCGGAAAATGCTCGATATGCAGCTTGCAGTCTACGATGGAACCCAGAGGCTCGATCGGGTCCCCCAAACACAACGAAACCACGACGACGAAATTGAGGCGGGACGCCTGAGCCGCCATGAAACAGAGATTGCCCTCGAAGCGGACAAGGTTATTCTGCTGCTCCAAGAAGAAGGAACTTCGGTTGCTTTCCCGGAAGCTGTGGAACAAATGCGGGAGGACATGCGGGAGATAGCCAGTCGGCTGCTTCAAATTCAGGTTGGCCCAATCACTCAGTCCCTCGAAAAGGATGTCATCGAGGCGTTGGAAGATGCCATTGCCGCCGTGCAAAAAGCGCTTGATGATCTGGAGAAAAATCGAACCCCGCCCGGCGAAACACGGCCACCCGGATCGCCGCGGGATCCTCCACTGGTGGACAAGCTGGCTGAATTGAAAATGATCCGCGCGCTCCAAGCCCGAATTAAAAGCCGAACCGAGCAATATGCCCAGATGATTGAGGGCTCCCAAGCCGAGCAGGCCGATAGGATTTCCGCCCTGGCTCGTCTAGCCGAACGGCAAGAGCGAGTCGAAAAGGCGACGCGTGATCTGCAAACAGGGAGGAACCAATGAAACATTGCTGCCATCTCTTCTCTTGGAGGCCAATCCCGTGGATTCCGGGGGCGATGCCATTGTGCCTGGGACTCTCTTTTCTTATTTCCCACGGTATCGCCCAGAACGATCGCGGAGCCGAGCCGAGCTGGAATGTGCCATCGGTGGAATCAATTCATGATGAAATCAACCAATGGCTCGACAAGCAGGGAGTGGGCGGTCCGATTCGGACCAGGGCGTTGCAGGCTTTTGCAGCAACCAATGAGACCCCGCCAGCCAGCCAAACACTGGAACGACTCATGCGCGCCGCTGCGATTGTCGATGGCCGAATTTCTGATTTGATCAACGTATGCCAATCCGCGAGCCGTATTGGATCTCTACCAGAATTCTCCTGGTTGAAAGATCCGTCACTCGCGCCGCTGGTTCGGAACAATGCCCGGCTCTACTACGGCCGCTGGCTAGTCCAGGAAGAGTATTACGATGAGGCGATCGATGTGTTGGGCGGTCTGACGACACAAGATGTTATTGATCCGGCTGGACTCCTATTCTACAGATCGATTGCCCAACATCAGCTTGTGGATACTGAAAGAGGCCGTGAGGGGCTTGCAATGCTACTCGAAAGAGAGAAGAATCTGTCGCTCCGATTCCAACAGCTAGCGCTGCTCATGCAAAAGGATTTGTCCTCAGTCGAACCCGATTCACTGGATCATATTGCACGGCGGATGCAGGATATCCAGCGCCGTTTGAACAAGGGACGGGCGGACGCGAAAGTGATCGAGGTTGAGCAGAGTGTCTTGGATTCACTCGATAAGTTGATCGACGAAATCGAGACGTCTGAAAAACAACGCCAGCAACAACAGCAACCAGGCCAGGGACAAGGCAACCAACCGATGCAAGATAGTCGTCCCGCTCGGATGCAGGCGCCTGGAAGGGTGGGGCAGAAGCCTATCGGAAATCGGTCAGGTTGGGGTAATCTTCCGGATAAAGAGCGGGAAGAAGCCCTGCAACAGGTCGCACGGGATTTTCCTGCCCACTACCGGGATGTGATTGAACAATATTTCCGTCGCCTGGCGGCGGAAGAGGGTAGCGGGCAATAAATGATCAACCTACTCGTCGCTTCGATTCTGGTCCTTGGTGTTCCCAACGGCGTCCGAGTGGAAAGACTCGACGGCCCCGTGGCGGTTGGTGCCATCCAATCCCTGCGAGATGAGGGATTGATCTTGACAACGGAACACGGCGATGTGTCGATCCAGTCAGATCAACTTTTTCTAGTGCACTTTGGAGATGGAATCACGACTCCGACTCCATGGGCTGCCACTTGGGTAGAGCTCCGGGACGGAAGCCAGTTGCCGGTGGCGGCGTTCACGATAAAGAACAAAGTGGCCACGCTTGAACTTCCCGAAGCGATGAACCATCCGCCAATTTCCGTACCAATCACCCAGCTTGCCGCCGTCCGCTTCCAGCCACCGTCACCGAAAACCGATACCGAATGGAAAACACTTCGTGCTTCGGCCCCGGTTGCGGACCTGCTGGTCATTCGGCATGAGGAGTCGGTGGACCATGTTGCAGGTCTTTTGGGAGATATTGACGAGAATGTGATTCATTTCGAGGTGGATGGAGAATCCATCCCCGTTCCCCGTGAGAAGGTCTATGGCCTCCTCTACTACCAAAGAGAATCCCATATTCGGAAAGTCCCGCTATGTACCGTCATCGCGCGGGATGAAACACGGCTGGCAGCCACGCGCCTTATATTGATCGACGCGATTCTCTCGGTCTGTACCGAAAGTGGGCTCGATATTTCGCTCCCTCTCTCACAGATTCATCATCTCGATTACTCGGCTGGTAAACTGGTTTATCTATTGGATCTGACTCCCCGATCCAGCCAATCAAGCCCCTTCATCGACATGCCGCCGGGCGCGGAATTGTTGCGGGATGCCGAGGGGCCAATTTTTGATCGAGGTTTTTTCACGGCCAAGCCAATATTACGATTTCGCAGTCAGGAGCAGCAACGAGCCAAGTGGGAGGCTGCATCCTATGATCGAAGCATCGGCATGCGAAGCCGGAGCGAATTGACTTATCGTTTGCCAGAGGGATTCCGCCGCCTCCAGGCACATGTTGGCATCGATGCCGAGCTTGGCGATCGGGGCGCCGCGCGACTGATCGTCCAAGGAGATGACAAAACGCTATTCGACGAAGAGATCGAAGGGCGACAGGGAGCCATGGCCCTTGACCTTGATATTGATAAAGTCCGTTACCTAAAATTTCTCGTCGACTATGGCGCGGAAGGGGATATCGGTGACCGGATTTATCTATGCGATCCAAGAATCATCAAGTGATACGTTTTTATGAAAATGAAGCAATATCGGCATGGAGCGCATCCTATGGATCTTTGCGCCACGAATGTAGGGCGGCCAGCGGGAGCTCGGCACTTTCCGGGTTGGATCTTGAAATGCGGATTCCTTCGTTGCGCAGCCTTCATGATGAGCGTTTTCATGATGATCGCATGGATCGTGCC
>JAFGFZ010000400.1 GCA_016930815.1 Pirellulales bacterium
CAGACCGGGCCCGAGTTCCGCGTCGGCGACGATTCGCCGCGCACCCAGGATTTCGCGTTGCAGCCGAGCCCGCCGATCACGGGCGTGGTGCTCGACACCGACGGCAAGCCCGTGGAGATGGCCGAAGTGCTGATGGCCACGCCCACGGAAGATGTCGAGGTGGGTGAGGGAGAATACGACTTCTCCAATAACCAGAAAACGCTGACCGACGCGGCGGGACGTTTTGCGCTGCCCGACTCAGGCATGACGTTTGCCGTCGTCGCCCAAGCGGACGCCGGCTTTGCGATGGCCGACTTCCCGGCCGATCAACACGATGCCGGCACGCTGCGGCTGCGGCCCTGGGCGTCGGTCCGCGGCCGATTCCTCGACGGCGGCAAACCCGTCAACGAAGCGACCATCTTCGTCAATCTGGTTCGCCTCAACCGCCTCGACGAGCCGAGAGTCTTTACCCAGGAAATGCAGATCAAGACCGACGTGGATGGCCGGTTCGAGTTCCCTCGCGTGCCGCCCGCGCCCCTCAATGTCAGTGTTTATCTCGGGCCGTGGCGCGACGAGGGCTTTCGCTCCGGGCCGAGCGTGCCGCTGGATCTCAAGCCCGGCCAACAGGTCGAGTTGGACCTCGGCGGCGCGGGAGCTATCGTGAAGGGCAAGGTGACGCTCACCGGCAACGTGCCCGACGATCTCGATTGCACCTATTCGCTCAATCACCTGATTCGCCGCGAGCCGGGCATTACGCCGCCGCCGGATATCGCCAAGCTGGGATTTGACATCCGCAACGGCTGGAAAGAAATATGGCTCAAGATCGAAGGGGGCCACGAGTACATAAGTACGCTATGGCACTGGTTCGTCAAACTCGCGCCCGACGGCGCGTACCAGATCAGCGGCGTTCCGGCCGGCGACTACGACCTGGCGATCGAGATCTACGCCAAGCCGACCGGCTGTCTGGTCGAGCCGCTTGGACGAACGGTTGTGCCGGTGACGGTGACGGCCGACGACGCGGCCCGCGGCGAAATGAGGCTGCCGGAGATCAAGGTTGAGGTCGTGCCCGTTTCCGCGGTCGGCGATACGCCGAAATTGGCGTTCCGGCTTGCCGATGGCAAGACTGGCTCGCTGACCGATTTCCGAGGGAAGAGCACCCTGGTGCTGTTCTGGGCGAGTTGGTGTGGACCGTGCCGAAAACATCTTCCGGCATTGAAGAAGCTACACGAGAAGCTCGCCGAGCGGGGCTACGCCGTGGTCGGCCTGGCGCTGGACGACGACGCGGCGGCCTGGCGCGCGGCGGTCGAGCAGCTCGAGATGCCGTGGCCGCAGGGCCGCCTCGCGGAGCCCGGCAAATCCGGCGTCTCAAGCGTGCCCGCCTATTGGCTGCTCGACGCCGACGGCAAGATCGTCGCCAAGGCCGACACGCCCGACGAACTCGCCGAGGCGATCAAGTAGGGTGGGCTGAGCCAGGCGAGTTCCAACGGGCTCTGTAGTCAAGTAGGGTGGGCCGAGCGAAGCGAGTCCCACCAGGATACTATTCCGGCCACGCAAACTGATACTGATAGGAAATCGCTTTTCTGCCACAGGGGACGGGAGTCTTTTCGGGATAGATGGAATGCTCTCTCGTGGAATAGACTCTGTGAATGCCTCGACGAGCACGCACAATCGAAGGAGGTCTGGTCTATCACATCCTTAACCGGGCGAACGCGCAATTCTGTGGAGTGGCAACAGACGTGTGTTTTGGCTCATCTGCGCTGCGACAAGCAGACTTTGAGCTTTTTCCTTGTTTAATGTACAATCCTCGCCATGACTAACCGGACATATTCCTATATCACGACGCCGATCTATTCCGTCAACGATCGGCCGCACCTTGGCCATGTGTATACGACGATAATCGCCGATGTGGTTGCCCGCTATCACCGTCTCAAGGGTGACGACACTTTTTTTATATCAAGCGGAGGCCGTAGGCCTGTTCTTTCCATTATTCTTCCTTCTCCTTCGCCTCAATAAGAACCTGATCGCCCTGCGGATTGCTCTCGGTTGTGTTCAGGCAGGCGAATGGGTGGGCGACGGCCGGGTCGCCGATGACCTCGACGCGGCGAATGTTGAGATCTTCGTCGCACAACCGCACGGCAACCGGACCTTGCAGAACCTGCTCGCTCGCCTGTTTTGCTACGTCGAGTACGGCTTTGACAATTTGACTGTCGTTCCAACCTCCATTAGGCAGAGCCATCGACAAAGCATAACCCTTGAACGCTTTGGTCAAAACCAATCGCGTCCCCAGCGTCGGATCCAGAAACCCCGCATTGGCGAACAAACGCCCCACCAGCAGTCCCATGTTTTCTGAAATGCCGACGCCATAGTAAAGATTGCTGTAAGCCTTTACGTTCCAGACGTAAATCGCATAGTCCGATCGTCCGGCAATAAGCCACTTACCGTCGGGAGAAAACAAAAGACATCCTGTATCTTTGTCGTCTTCGCCGAAGAGCCCCTGCAATTTGTCGGTTTGCGTATTCCAGACATGGATTTTCGGGCTGCTTCCGGCAACGATGAGCTGTCTATCGGGAGAAATGCCGATGCAAGACGCGTCCCCCCCGAACGATTTAACCAAGTCACCTGTTGAAACATCGTAGATTCGCGATGAAGAATCGTCAGCTAAGGCAAGCCACATACTATCGGCGGAAAATACCAACGAGTGTATTTCGTCATCTGCGGCAATTGTATGGCGTAGAATGCCTGTCCGAGCATCGCGAATCTCTGCCTGTGTTGTTCTATAGCGTGAAAATGCGATGTACTGAGAATCGGGCGAAAAGGCTACCGTGTCTACTGACTTCCCAACCGGTGGCAAGCTGATGCGTTCCTTACACGTTTTAGTGTCGACAATGACAAGCTCTTTGCCTTCGCCGCCTACTAAGAGAGACTGGCCATCTGCAGAAAAAGCAAGAGAGTGAACGTCGCCACCCAACGGATTTAATCGAGCAATTTCGCGGCGAGAAGGAATATCCCATAGAATCACCCTATCATCGTCGCTTCCCGAAGCGACCATTTGCCCAGAGGGGTGCATGGCCACTGCTTGTACTGAATCATTGTGCCCTCGAAGGATTGCCAACTCGGTTCCCGCAAGCATATCCCAGAGTCGTACCGTCTCATCATAGTCTCCAGACACAACTATCCGGCTGTCGGGCGAGACGGCCAGGCAGGTTACTTTTGTGTCACGGCCGCATAGCACCCTGCGGGGCGCATCGGCCCGATGTGTCCACAACGACGCTACGTCCCACAGCCAAACATCGCCTCCATCGTCAACCGTGGCAATTATTGAACCATCCGGCGAAAAAGACACTCCCTCGAATTGTTCTTTTCTGCTTGGAACCTGGTCGTAGCGTATGGAAACCGCCGGCTCGACAGGCACCGGTGTGGCCATGCGATTCTGTTGTCGAAGTCGCTCGGCCGGGTCCTCAGAAACTGGCGCGACTTGGCTCAGTATCGCGTCTAGCTTCCGCAGCGTGAGGTTGTTGTATTCACTAACTGCGAGGCAACTTTCATCGGGACTGAATGCCAAGTGGTCTTCACTTCCATAAGCAACTTCGAAACAAACCATTATTCTCCCCGTTGTCGAGTCCCACAGTCGAACTGTAGGATCATCTCCCAGTGAAGCGATAAACCGACCCGAAGGTGAAAATGCGACTTGTCGCACGCTTTCCTTGTGACCCTCGAGCGTGTAGCGAGTTTGCCAGTTCGCCGTATCCCAAACGCGGACATTCTTATTGTCGCCACCAACGGCGAGCAGCCTTCCATCGGGCGAAAAACACACGCTTGTCGCCCAGTCGCCGTGGTCGCGCAGGATGATGTTCTTGCCCTTGGCCGCGACAGGCAAAACCGTGACGAGTCCTTTAGCACAGGCCACGGCCAGTAGATGTCCGTCCGGAGAAAAGCTAAGCACGTGGCCATGATCATCGACATCCAAGTCGACCTTTCGCATCGTCTTTGCCGAAAGGTTCCAAAGCGATACCTCATAACCCGAGTTTACCGACGCAAGAATGTCCCCATCGGGCGAGAAAAGCAGTGCGGAGACCCCTGATCCAGTGGTCTTTAGTACGCCCTGTTTCTTGCCCGTCGCCGCGTCCCATAGGCAGATCGACTCGTCATAACCACCCGTGGCCAGCGTCTTGCCATCGGGCGACCATGCGAGCACGTTTGCGTGGTCTTTGCCTGGCAGTCGAAGACATACTCCGCTCTTGCCGGCTATGCTCGCCGAAGGTTCTTCGGAAGGTGACTCATCGCCGAGGGACGTCTGCTCTGTTTGGCCGGCATTCGTGGGCAGTGCCGCTTGGGTTTTCAACTCCACGGTGGCTACCACATCGCTGCTTCTGCACAACTCGTCGAATTTCCAAAGACGGATCGAACCACTCGCGTCGCCGGTGGCCAAGCATTTGCCGTCGGGCGAAAATTGCACGTTCGTGATCCAGTCGCCCTCGATAGCAATGCGCTCGAAATACTCGGAGTTTGTCCAGTCAAACAAGTAGAGAGCCGGTCCATAGGCGGCCACCGCCAACCGTCCCACCGGCGCGACCGTCACCGGTGATGTGTCGGCTCCTTCCCAGCCCAAGGTGATTTCACTCTCCACCCCGCCATCGGCAATCCGGCACAACCTCAGACGGTTTTGGAGCCGCTGTACAACGAGCGATCCGTTGTCGACCAGTTGAATCGCCTGGCCTTCGAGCGAGAGTGTCAGGCGTTTATTGTCTTGTAATCTCCACGCATGAAAGCGGTCGTCATCAAGATTGGCTGCCAATGCGTTGCCGTCGAACGAGAAGAGGAGCTCGATTACTTGATCAGACTTCTCGCCAGGCACCAACAATTCCGTAACCTTCCCGGTTTTGGGATCCATCAGAGCCACCTCGGAAGACCGTTCTCTCACACCTACCAGTCCCATAGCGACTATCGTTCCCTTTGGGGAAAATGCCATTGCAGACACCTTACGCTCGCCCAATAAGGCTTTCCATTGGCCGCTGAAGTCGGGACCTTTTTCGAGAATGGATCCCATCGCCAGATTAGTGCGATGCCAGTCATAGTGATAATCACAGTCCCACAGGTATTGTCCATCGGGAGAGAAACACACATACCTACTACCCATGGGCGTATAAACATTGACTACCTGCGATCCATAAGTTGTGAGGTTCCAGATTCTCTGCGGCGATCCAAAAAACGAGGCAAACAACTTGTTGCTATCAGGAGAGAACACCAGTTGCCGGATGAATCGATGATCCCCTCGTTGTTTATCGATCTCGTCGAACGCGTCGGGCAATCGCAACGACGCCGTCCGGACGCCGTTTTCCAGTTGTCTCCATTTCCTGGCGGCCTCCCTATCGGCCAACCTCGCTGCATTGAATACTTGTTGTTCCGCAACGATAAGCTGTTTCTGTTTTGCATCGAGGTCGTTCCATGAATAGCTGACCACCGTGCCCTCGCGAGTTGTCAACATGATACCGTTTTTGGTAATCCCCGAGTAACGGGCCTCAAATTTTTTGCCGCGGGAGTCGGTCCATTCATGAAAGGCGGCCGTCTCCGTCCGGCTGAACCTTTCCAGCGCTGCAACGCATATCGAGTCTAAAGAAGTAATCGGCACCCGGTGGATCTTGCCGTCGATCCCTTTGAGCAAGACGTTGGTCTGTTCAACACCCACATACTCAGCGTAAAGCTCGACTCTCTCTCTTTCCCCAGGCAGTTGATATACCCAGAAGCGGATATTCGCTTGGCAAACATCCGGTAGCGTGAGAAACAACGTCTGTGAGATCGGAACGATAAGGAACCACAGCCAACATTTTCGAAACATAGAAAAGTTCCTTTTCCATCAATTGATTTCTTAAGTACGCGGGAATATTGAATTGATCCGTCACAAGATGCCACCCTACGGCCGAGGTGCGTAGGGCACTGCTTGACCGTTGTCGTACGGGAAATAGATCATCGGCATCCTTTCGGCCTGCTGCTGGAGATAACGGTGTTGGGCTCGCTCGGCAGCCTCTAGTCCCTCCGAGGGATAGGAAAAAAGATAGGATATTTGATTTTCTGCAGGGTTGAGTCCAAGCATGTCAATCACTCCAAGTTTAATCTTGGCTGTTTGAGGCAATCAAAGTAGACACGAAAGATCGCTCAAATCGATTTGCCATTTCGGGCTCCTAGGGATCTGAGTTTCCTAGATACATAGGCGTTGATATTTCATAAAACGAGGCGCGATAAATGTCATATCTTTCCTGGAAAGCGCCCCCTCTGTGCCAACATAACTGAGACAAATACCTCCTCATTGATTACAGCAGAGGGCGAAGAGGTAATAACAGATGGATCCGATTCAAGCTGGGAATCATCCCGGATAAAAACGAGATGATCCCGAGGTTCGCGAAAACCCTGTAGGGCGCCAGTTTACCGCGGAGTACAAGTTTCGAATTCTTGCGGAAGCCGACCAATGCAGGGAACCGGGGCAACTCGGCAAGTTGTTGCGGCGAGAGGGTTTGTATTCATCGAACTTGACCACGTGGCGGCGTCAACGCGATGCCGGAACGCTGGCGGCACTAACGCCGAAAAACGTGGCCGCATGGCCAAATGCAAGGATCCTCAAGCACAGGAGAAGGTTCAAAAAAGTATCCGAGATGTTGGGGATTCATCCGAAGACGCCCAACGATGACGCGAGCGAATGATGGCAGCGACCGAACAACTTGCCGATGACGTTGGCATCAGCCAGGCGTGCCGTGTCTTGGATATCCGCCGTGCTTCCTTCTACCGGAAGAAGCGACCGCGGAAGATGGCTGGTTCCGATCCGTCACCGCGCCGATCTCCGCGGAGGCTCAAACAGCGGGAACGCGATGACGCACGCCGGACTTTGTACAGTAACGAATTCAGGGACCAGACTCCGCGTCAAGTTTATGTTCGCTTAATTGATTGTGGGAATTACCTCTGTAGTGTGCGGACGATGTATCGCAACATTGAAGTACGATCCGTACTTTACGATTCTTTTTGGCGGACATGAAGATGCAATGGCATTCTGTCGCCAATGGTTGCCATGGTACAACAAAGAACATTATCATTCCGGTATTGGCATACTACACCACCGATGTTATATTATGGTCACGTGCATGATGTCCTATTGAAAAGATAAGAAGTGCTCCGAACAGCCTATGCGATCCATCCAGAACGATCCGTTCACGGTGCACCAACGCCTCCTTCCTTGCCGACAATGGTCTGGATCAATTCTCCAATGCAAGTAGATCAAGAAGAGACGGAGGCGCACAAAAAAGGCTCCCAGAGACGTATTCTCCCTCGAAGCCTGAAAGGTAATTGTCTCACAGTTACTGACACATTCCGGACGACTCTGGAGTAAGAGGGTCACTTACCTCTGGACTGGGACAAAATAGATTCTTTTGTGCGAATCGCGATTGACATACACCTGCAAGACTCGTCCCGGTTCGGCAGGCTTGAACTGATCCTTTATGGTCTGCTTCTTCCAAGTGGCCCTGACATTGTAGGTCGGTTTAGGGCTACTGAAACGTTCAGTTCCCTTATGGTAATAGACGCTGCCGCTCCAGTTCACTTTTTTCGCCTTAACCTCCACGTGGATGATCGGTGAATTGACCCCAGGGCCAATACAGTTGATGACTTCCAGCCAGTAACCAGTGGGCTGGGCGCCTTGGGCCATGACATCAAACTCGGTGCCAAGTCCGAAGAACATCGCGAAGCTCACGGTCATGGCGAGCCCTAACAGGATTCGTTTATAAGTGGCCATCTGACACAGTCCTTTCTTTTTCGTTGCAGTGAAGGAATTGGAAAACATTTGTCCGCTTTAGGTACGCCCACGCCCGGTTGGCAAAAATAACAACTTCCCTTGGACGAGGACGATTGAGTTGCCGATTCGTCGGCTGATTTTGCCTCTTGCCCTACAATTCAAAGCCTGGCAGAAGACCAAACGAGGCGCGCGAAAACCAAAAAATCCTTGCAGGGCCTTTATCTGCCAACGCCAGTTACCTCCCCCACGGCGAGGCACCCGGCGGGTAGGCGGAGGGCATGTTGCCATACGGCATGACTGGCGGGAGGCCTGCCGCGGGTGACGGACCGTACGATCTCCCGTAGCCAGAGCCTTCGGGGACCAGTTGCAGTCCCATCGCGCCCATTTGGCCGGATATCTGTTCACTGTACCGGCGCATGGTCCGATTGGCTTCGTATTGTGCCCGCTCGATCGCCTGTTGGCGGGCGAGTTCCGCCCGGGTCCCGGCAGCCGGATCGAATCCCGATCTGTAGGACCCGGGTGTATCATACCGCCGCCGGATGCTCGACCAGGGGTGCGGCCCCTCGATGAACGACGGGCCTTGGACGCCGATCGGCACGCGAACGCCGACCTCCCGCTGCTCGATATCCTCGTTTTGCGTCGGGCCGGATGGATCGTGCTCGGCGAACTGATCCTCCGCGAAGCTGCCATACGGCCAGGAAGAGTCCTCGTCGGCATTTGTTGCCACGGCCCCTTGATCTTCCTGACCACCGGCCGCCGCAATTGGGTGAGCTGGATCGTCCGGGGTCCGGATTTCGCCCGGTACAAAAGCGGTTGGCTTGGTACAGGAGACTGCCATGCCAACACCACCGGCTATCAGTAGCAGCAGGACAAACACCAGCACCGTGGCCCCGCCGACGGCGGCGCGGAGTTCGGCCTTACCGCCTGGGGGGACTGGCGGCGGCTGTCGAGTCTTGTGCCGGGTTCTCCAGGCCAGGTACCGTGCCACGTAAACGCCCTGGACTGCCATTGCCCGGCTGGTTGCGCGGGCCTTGTGGACCAGCCAGATGGCCGCCCCCCGGACGACTGCCTGCTGTGCTCGTGGGTTTATAAAATCGCTGGATCGCCCAGCCGGATCATTATGCCTCGATTCCATGGTGTTTTCCTTTCCTCGTAAGTCAAGCCATTGTCACCACGGTTCCTCAAATCAGACATCTCACAGGGACCGCAGACAAATTATGTAGTCGCCCGTATCCGCCAGGTTTTCGTCCTGGATCTGTACCGGATACGTGCCGTCCTTCGGCGTAGAATTGCCAATACAACAAATTGCATGTGAGATGACCGCATCAGCCGCTGCCGGCACTGCTGGCAGCGGCTGACGTCTCGGATGGGGCCCGATCATGCGTCTGCACGTCGAGTTCACTGTCCTGCTACCTGTTGCGTGCTGGCTGATGTCCACGTCTTGTCATGAGACTCACCAGTACAAGACCCCCGAATCCCAGCAGCATCAGATTGTTCGGTTCAGGAACCGCTTCGGTCGTGTAACTCGATCCGTACGCTCCCGTGAAGCCTGTTTTGGAGAAGTCGGAGAGCAAGGTACCCGCTCCCGACGCGAGATCGATGGAGAAGACCTGCCGGTGGCTGTCCGACACGCCGTACATCACTTTATCCGGACCATATGCCAAGCCGAACACATCCGAGAACCCCAAGGATCCGATAAGCGTTCCTTCACCCGTCTCGGTATGGACCTTGATGAGGTGGTCGCTGGTCGTGCTAAGGTAAAGTGTTCCGGTATCGTCAAAAGCCAGATCGCCGGCCGAATCGCATCCAAGTGGGCCCACGTTGGTCGCGGAGCCGCTGGTCGGATCGATTCGATAGAGAGAGGAGCCTCCAGCGCCGAACAGCGTGCCGTCCTTGGCAAAGACCATTGCATTCATGTTGTTTATTCCCAGGCTGCCTCGCAGGGTAGCCTCCGCCGTCTCGGGATCGATCTCGTACAAGTTATTAAAGGTACATCCGTACAGAACACCATTAGGATCGAATGCGATATCGGTGAACACAACCGGAGTGGTTCCGATGAGGTTCACCTCTCCCGTGGTCACATTGAGCGTGCCGAAATTTCGAGCAGCGTCGTGGATGTGCAGCAAAGGGCCGGCAGTCGCCTGGTGCCCCAACAAGGCCGGCAAGCCGAGTGCGAATGCCAGTAAAAATCCGCCCTTGCTTCCCAATGAACAGAGTCGATTCTTGATAAACACTTGGATATCCTCCTTTTTTGAGTGAACCGAGAACCTAGGATTGCCAAATGCCCAAGAGGCTTTGCTCCTTTATAGGCACTCGGCAAGCTCACGATACGTTTACTTCACGCGATCTAAGCGACCAACAAGCCTGATACTCATCAGTCGCGCCATCATTCAGGGATCTTGCCCCCTACTTCAAAGGCGAGATACTCGGCAAAACAGGGCGCGCGAAAACGGGTGATTCTTGCCGGTATTGCTCAGCCTGCGTCCGCTATCCTTCGCCGCAGGCCGTCACTCGCGTGCCCGCCTTCGCGTTGTGCTTGACCGTCTTCGGTTTTCTCTCCATCTCCAGCAATAAAAGCCTCTGGCTCTTTTTGGCCCTGCACCTGTTCCGGTTGGTTCTCGGCTACTGTCACTGGCTGCTCGCCGTATCCATCGCCTTTACCAGGTATAATTACTATCTCCCCAATGGAGGGATAACCGTAGGTGCCAAATCCTACCAGATCTACAGGGGACCCGAGCATCGCCTGGTCGTTTCCCCCATAGAGGGTAGCTGGAGAGACATCCCTAATCACCCCATCAAAAGTTCAGATAGCCATATCTGGGCTAACGATGATATCGATTTATCAGAGATGTACATCGATCGTAGTGGTAAAGTAAACGCCCCAGACATTATACGACAAATGATTTCCCTTAATCATCCCATTCTTAAACATGGAATTTCTCCTGGGGCACTGCCACTGTTGTAGGAAGTGGCACGCGGCGGGTTCCGCGCTGCTTAATAATATATTTCGAAGCATAAACCCTATGATAGTGCATTATATGCGGCGCTATCGTCATCTCTTGATTGGAGAAAATAGTGAAAAGCAAATCAAGAAGATCATTAGATCGGCGCACAAAGAATATGACAACTTGAAGGTGGAGGTTAAGGTTGCCACCAATCCTGTTTCAGCCATAGCGGAGGGCACCGGCAAGTGCCTGGATGACGCTTTTTTGAATAAAGATCTGTTGTATCAGGGGGGCCGGGTCAGTCAAATGGATCGCCGTCATTATCGGTCGGAAGCTTTCTTTCTTCCTTCTCCGCCTGTCTGCGCTCCTCCCTCAAAAATGCAGCCTTTTTACTGGCCCATGACGGTGACGACGATGGTTCGTTTTCGGGATTTCACGTCGCATTCCAGGAAGAAAATCTGCTGCCAGGTGCCAAGGATGGGGCGGCCATCGCCGACGGGGATCGTCACGGACGGACCGAGCAACGTCGCCTGCAAATGGGAATGGCCATTGCCATCGTGCCAGGCCTGCTCATGACCATAATCCCGGCTCGGCGGGATCAACTGATCGAGGATTTCAGGAAGATCGCGGGCCAAACCCGGTTCGAACTCGATGGTGCCCACCGCACCGGTACTCCCAACACAGAAAATCTGGACAGTCCCCGTTCGAATACCACTGGCCATGACAATGGCCGCAACGGGGTCCGTCACATCGAACATGTCTCGATGGCCGGATGTCTCAAGTGAGAATGTATCTTGATGCACTACCATGCCAGTTCCTCGGGGCTGTGGGAAGCGAATGGAATAGGATCGGGATGCGAATGGAATAGGATCGAGATGGGATTGTATCGCAAATCGGATGTCGAATTCCAGCTCAAACTTGCATACGGCGGGCGGATGGTACAGAATAAGACGCTTGAACAAAAGACTGGGAAGATCTTTGATGGGTGCCTGTGGCTCGGTCAGGAGACCGGCCACAACAGGGTGGCGGCGAATGGTACAGAATAAGGCGCCATGACGGCCAGGTAGCACCATGAAACAAATATTTTGTATTCTCACTCTTGTGATTCTAACCACGGCTTCCAGCCTGTTCGGAGGCGAGCGGCCGAATATCCTGTGGCTCAGCTGCGAGGACATCGGCCCACACCTGGGCTGCTATGGCGATCACCGGGCTCGAACCCCGAACCTTGACCGGTTGGCCACCCGGGGCGTGCTCTATGAAAACGCATTTGTTTGCGCTCCGGTCTGCGCGCCATGCCGGTCATCGATTATCACCGGCGTCTACCCAACAACCCTTGGCACGCACCATATGCGATCCCGGGTCCAACTCCCGCCAGAGATTAAGTGCTTCCCCGAATACCTCCGCGCGGCTGGGTACTATTGCACGAACAATGCCAAGACAGATTATCAGTTCCATCCACCCAAGACGGCCTGGGATGTTTCGAGCCGGCGGGCGCACTGGAAAAATCGCCCCGATACGGATCAGCCTTTCTTCGCCGTTTTCAACTTTGAAGGCACGCATGAAAGCCGTGTGCGTGGCGACCAGCCGGCCTATCACGAGGCGATCCAATCGCTCTCGCAAGATGAATTCCACGATCCGGCATCTCTTGAACTGCCACCGTACTACCCGGACACCCCTGCCGTTCGCATGGACTGGGCCCGATATTACAACTGCATCACTGCCATGGATCGATGGATCGCTCTGCGGCTTGAGGAACTCGAAGACGCTGGCCTGGCCGATGATACGATCATTTTCTTCTGGGGCGATCATGGTGTCGGACTCCCGCGTGGGAAGCGGTGGCTCTACGACTCCGGGCTCCGTGTACCACTCATTGTTTCTATCCCTGAAAAATTCCGCGGGGCAGGGCAGGGGACACCGAACTCGCGCGCCGAGGAACTCATCAGCCTGATCGACCTGCCGCCAACCGTGCTGAACCTGGCCGGCGTGCAAATTCCCGAATACATGCAGGGTCGGGCTTTCCTCGGAAAAAATCTTTCCGAACCGCGTTCCTATATCCTGGCCTCTCGCGATCGGATGGATGAGCGCTATGATATGATCCGAGCGATCCGCGATCAGCAGTACAAGTACATCTTGAATTTCGAACCATGGAAACCGTACGCGCAATGGATCTCGTACGGAGAACGTTGCGCCACCATGCAAGAATTGCGGCGGCTCCATGCGGCGGGCGAACTGGAACCCGAAGCGGAACGGTTCCTGGCCCAGGAAAAGCCAGTGGAGGAATTGTACGATCTCAAGGCGGATCCGCATGAATTGAAGAACCTGGCCGATAGCCCTGAATATGCTGAATTGAAAAAAAGATTGATGCACGCTCTCATTTCCCAGATGCAGGCGAATCGGGATTTGGGCGTGATACCCGAAAGTGAACTCGACGAGAGAACTGGTACCCAAACGAGCCGTTACGCCCTGTTCCAGAACCAATCAAGCCAGATCGCGCGGCTGATCGACCTCGCCTGCATGCCAAGTCGAGTCGGGATCCCGGCGACATCCGCCACTGGTGGAATCGACGCGCATTCTCTTGCCATTTCCAAGTTGAATGATCCCGATCCAACCGTTCGTTTCTGGTCGATCATGATCTTGGGTCGCCTGGCAGAAAAGAATGCCTCCCTGCGGCCAGATGCCGTGCCATCGATCCTTGCCGCCACGCAAGATGCATCCGCGACGGTCCGTGTCACGGCCGCCGAATGGCTCTGCCGAATTGGCGTACCGGAAAAGGGATTACCCATCTTGATTTTAGAACTGGACAACGAGAACCGATGGATTCGCTTGCGGGCGGTGCATGCGATGGATTTATTGGGCGAGGCGGCACGGCCCGCAATGGACGCCCTGAAAAAGGCCATGCAGCGATCACTGGATGAAGCAAAACAGGACGAACGGGACAAGTATGTCGCCCGGGTCGCCAACCACGCCCTGAACGGGCTCCTCGGTACCCAGGATGTCGTCCCTTAGAGTGACACTCTCCATACAGAGTTCCGTGATGCCACGATCCGCGTGGCAAGTAACTTAATCCAGAAGCCCGGCTTTTGTCAAAAGCCGGGCTTCTTCGCAGTCACAATTCCCTCGGAACGAGACATCCATTAGGAATTAATTCGTCGGGGACGGCAGAATTGGGGGTCGACAGGTTACTGCCAGACATCCTTCCAGATTCGCCGGGTCGCATCGTAGATGGATCGGTCGATTGGTGCGTCTTGGCCATCACCAAGGTCCTCTCCAGACCCACTGGCCGTAACCTGGAAGTGCTGACGGGCCGCGGCAATGGACTCGTGGATGCCATATCTTTCCATGAACGCCGGTTCACCGGAAATGAGGATGGCGACGAGCACCAATTTGGCGTACACAGAAAAATTGCCCCACAGGTTGTCTCCCCATACTTTGATCGCCGTGCCAAACGATTTCTTGAATCGTATTCGGCCATATCGGATTTCGATCGCGTAGATTTCATCCAGCAGAAGATGGGACATATAACCAATCAAAATCGCTCCCGCTTTGTAGTACCGAAGACTGAGATTTTCACATCCGCAAACGAGAAATCCCAATCCTGTGAATACCAATGCAGCGGGGATACTATGGAACATGCCGCGATGAACCGTGTATCGGGAGAGGAGCCGGGCAACACCAAATCGGATAAACAGGTAGATCGATCCGCCCGCCAGAACCATCGATTCGTACGATAGCCCCAATTGTTGCATTCGATCGACCATTAGCATCGGAACGATAGCGGCTAAGAAGGCCATTGTCTCGCGCAACGGGACTCCCTTGTCGCTGTCGATGTCCGGCAGCATCCCAGAGACGGTACAGAACCCGCCCGCCAAAATCACCGATTCCATGGGTGCCCCGGTTGCTAATCCGGCTCCGGCATATCCGAAACCGAGCGCCGTGCTGATCGTCATATGGGTGCGAAAATTGGCCATGGCGCGGGGACTGTATCGAAATTCGGTCGCGAATACCAGAGCGGTACCTCATGCTAGCATGCAAAGCCAGGCAATTGGTCTTCGATCTTCGAACAACGGTCGATATACTCCACAGCTCCAAGAGACGTTGAATTTATTCTCCTGGCGAACGCCGATCCGGTTTAGAATCAAACATGCAGACCTATGATTTCTTGATGCTGGCAGTATTGATTGGCATGGCTATCTTCGGTTTCGTCAAGGGGATGGCTTGGCAGATTACCTCGCTCGCATCGATTATCGTCAGCTATTTTGTCGCACTAAAATTCTGCGGGCCTATTGCGCCGATTTTCGGCGACAGCGAGCCTTGGAACAAATATGTCGCAATGCTAGTGATTTATATTGCCTGCTCATTCGCAATCTGGCTCGTCTTTCGCGTGGTCTCGGAAACGATCGATCGGGTAAAACTCAAAGAATTCGACCGCCAGATGGGTGCTCTCTTTGGCCTGACGAAAGGTATCCTCTTATGTGTTGCCATCACATTCTTTGCTGTCTCTCTGCTCCCAGTCGACAAGAAGGAACAGGTCCTGGCCTCGCGGTCTGGCCACTATATTGGTCTCTTGCTCACGAAGGCTCAATCCGTCGTCCCGCCGGAATTTCCGGACACGGTCGAACAGCTCTTACGGAAGGTGAAAGAGCGCGTCGATCCAGAAGGCACCTATCCTGAAGAGATGCAAACATTCGAAGAATTACCAAACAGTTTCCCGCAGGATGTCCAGATCGACTGGTCCGGAACATGGCCCCCATCGGAGGACGAATGATGGGGGTGGAGCAAGGGTGAACGGCGTTGCCGCTGGGGCCTTGCGAATTCGGCCTTGCGTTCTGGGCATTCCATCATGCATCCGGTCCGCGTTCTGCGCCAGGCGTGGAATCGATCGGCTGAATCGAGAGCCCGCCCGAAGCGCGGAGTAGCAGCCGGTACGTCCGGTCTGGTTGCACTTTGATTGCCGGAGCTTCACTATGAGCGGCTCGGATTCCGAGTTCCCGAGCGCGCTGGGGGTTACTCGCGATATTCCAGAAATCGTCCCAGATCTTTTGTTCAAAATCGGACATCTTGCCGCCTCGAGCATAAGCGGTCGGTCGCGCGCCAACCCGGTCAAGTTCATAGCCGTCGATTGGCTCTTGGAATTCGCCAAAGATCCGCTGGAAGAGGCAAATCGACGTGGCCCGCTGGAAATCGGCTGCTTCGACGTATTTATCCTCGAACTTGGCGACCAGATATTCGATGTAGACCATCTCGCCATCGATATCAAAACGGCGCGGCGTGTCGAGCGGCACTCCTTCATCGTTCACCTCAACAAATTCGATTGTCGATTTCAAGCGGCCTGTTGCAGAGTCTTCCTGCTGATCGATTACCCGAAGTTCGGCCAGACGATGATCGACTTTTAAGAGCCGCAGTGCCATATCGAGCCGGGCGATCTGTTCGTCTTTGACGGCAATATCGCGGTTGAGCTTTTCAATCGTCCCGCGCTGTTGGGAGACTAGTGCATTCTTTTCGGAAAGGGCGTTCAAGGCGTCGTCTAGTTCGGCCTGTTTGTCCTGGAGCGCCTTTTTCGGCTCGTTGTAGGCGGAATAACCAAACCATCCGGCCGTGCCGACCATGCCGATGACCGCAAACGCCAGAACAGTTCTTAGGGCACTGTTGGCCGTTGCGACGGATTCTCGAAATGGGGACATATGTTTTCGGTCGATCGATAGGAGGAACAGGGAATGCGGTGCGACTAGGCCACTCTGGCAAGCATACCTTCTGGGTGGGCTGGCGACAAATGGCAGCCAAAGGAGCCAGTTTTTCTAGGTTACGATCCCTTTCGTAACCATCATAAAGACATCTTCGAGTGTCGGTTCCCGATCAGCAAACGAAACGAGTCCGGTTTTCGCCGTGACGAGTTGGCGAAGCAGCGACTGGACCTCACCATCGTCACCATCCATTTCGACAATACAACCATGCTCTCCGACCTCGATGCCACGAATATGCGGATTGCTGCGAACCAAGCTGATTCCTGGTGCCGGATCACGGGCAAATCGGATTTCGACGCGACGACGGCCGCGTATCCGACGGTAGACTTCCTGGATCGGGCCGTGCAACAGGAGTTGGCCGCGTTCGATGATGCCAATCGATGTACAGCAATCGGCCAGTTCCGTCAGGATATGGCTCGATATAAGAATCGTCTTGCCCATCCGGCGCAGCTCTTTGAGAAGTGCTTTCACTTCGAGCCGCGCGCGGGGATCCAAACCACTGGCCGGCTCGTCAAGAATCAGGACAGGTGGATCATGAACGAGTGTTTTCGCCAGGCATAGCCGCTGTTTCATGCCCCGGGAGAGGCCATTGACATAGTCATCCCGCTTATGCGCCAGATCGAGGAGTTCGAGGACATCGCCAATGACGCGTTTGCGGGCGGCTTTAGGGATCTCGTAGGCAACAGAAAAGAAGTCGAGAAACTCCCATACTTTCATTCCATCGTAAACGCCAAAAGTATCCGGCATATAACCAACACTTCGACGAACCCCGATTGGATCGTGCGTGACACTGTGCCCATTGACCAGCCCTTCACCATGAGTCGCCCGAAGCAATGTTGCTAGAAATCGTATCGTCGTGCTTTTCCCCGCGCCGTTGGGTCCAATGAAACCGAACATCTCGCCAGCTTCGATTTTGAACGTCAAATTCTGAACGGCGGTGAATTCACCGTATCGCTTTGTGAAATTGCGTAATTCGATCATCTTGTTTGTGTTATTCGCCACCTCCATCTTGCGGCGCGAGTCGATCCACGTCCACACGATAATTGATATCCGGTTTCGGTGGACGGAGATTGCCAGGTTTCAGGTGACTGACAATCAGAGCCGCGCCACGAACTTGAGACGCATCTGGTGTGATCTTGATTCCGGGTAAAATACCCTCGACTCGGCCGACCATTCGTATTTCACCCGGATCGATGGTGGCCGTATCGAGTGCAAGTTGAATTAACGAGTCCATGTGGATATCTTCAACGGGCCTGGACCGGGCTTCTTCCTTGCGCTCCTTCACAAAGGGGGGTGCCGCTGATAAAGGTTCGAGCCGAATCGTGGAAGATACTCCCGCTTTCAGACGCCCCACCCAGCAACCCAGAAGTTTCTTCGAGTCATTGGGGCGCTGGACAATGGCCACGTCAGCCATGTCCCATTGGGAACCATTGATCAGCAGCGGATGGCCGAGTGAATTCGTGCCAAGTCGGATCATTCCCTCCAAATCAACGATCTGTTCACTCCGGACCATGTTGGTTGTATTCGATGAAACGTTAAAACCAGTTAGCCGCACGTCCTGATGTTTTCTAAAAACCACATCGGAAAAGGCCTGGTTCTGGATCAGTTCGTAATCCGCTTTGACCGGAAAAGGCTGGATGAGTGAGGTTGGATTATCGGACTGGAATTCGTATGTTGTTCCGAGTGATGTATAGAGTGCGGTAAATCGCGTGACATGGGCCCGCGGATGGGAACCATGGGTCTCGATGATGGCAACATCGGTCCTGGCCCGGACGAAACCGATATCGAGTTGGGCTTGCCAGACAACCACCATCGTACCGGCCAGGGCGATCAGTGGCGCGGCGATCCAGGCCCATTCAACGCGGCCAATGGCATGGAAAAACATCCCGTTGATTGGCACCAGGAAGATGAGGTAGACGGCGAGTACTCCCAGGATGAATCCGGCTTTGGGAACCGTCACGCCGGCCGCAATTCGAAGCGATTCCCGAGCGGCGTTGGCACTTGCGTTGAAGTCATTCCAGGCCGCCACACCGCCAGGAGCTTCCTCGGGTGGCACCCACTCCTCCGCGGGAGCCTCGTCGAATCCTCTTCTGGCCAGCAGGCCGGGTGCCCAAACGCCTTCATCCCCGGCTTTCCGCGTGATTTTCTTGAAATTCGTCCGGAGTCCCGCATCGCGGGAGAAAAACCGCAAGCCGCAGGTAAGCTGGGCATCAAAACGCCGTTCCGGGATATCTGCCCAATTCAACTGGGCGAAATTGGCATACGTCCATTTCCGATGGGGCCGCAACATCAAACAGCTGTTGTAGAAACCATGGACTGCCTTCCAATGAATGAAGTCCGGCAGATCGAGTCGGAACGCAGTCACCACGATCCGGCCTCGACCAATCCGTCGGTCCGCGAGGAGTTCCGCCGTATTCGGCACGAACTTCGATTCGGGGCGGAGTTTGAGGCGAATTCCAGACCACGGTTGGGTCGCTTTGAGCAAGCCCCCCACCAGCGACGTATTTTTCGCCCCCCATTGAGCACTAAGAACATCGAGAGAGCCCTCTTCAATCTGAGTCGCTCCCCCGTTCTCAGCGGGCAGATACGAGTTGAGGAAGCTATTCTTCAAGAGGTCCAGTGAACCCGG
>JAFGFZ010000401.1 GCA_016930815.1 Pirellulales bacterium
CAGTTCCTGATCCAAGGGGGCAAGGCACTTGCCGCCATGGATGGCCGTTTCAGCGTCTCAATCGACGATGTCCAAAAAATTGCCATCCCAGTCCTTCGGCATCGGATCAGCACGAATTTTCAGGCACAGGCGGAAGGGATGACCACCGAAGATATCATCGAGCGGCTTTTAGCAACCATCCCACCGCCTGAAATCCCAAAGTTTGCTTGATCCCCCGCGATGAAGAAACCCGATGCTCACCGTTGAACAATACCTGAAGCCCGAGGTCATCCGCCAGATATCGCGGCTTGATTTGCGCGCCCAGTTTATCGTTAAGGGATTTTTCCAAGGCTTGCATGCCAGCCCCTTTCATGGTTTCTCGGTCGAATTCAGCGAGCATCGGAAGTACACACCCGGCGACAACCCGCAGGATATTGATTGGCTCGTTTATGCGAAAACCGACAAGTACTATGTCAAAAAATTCGAGGCGGAGACGAATATCACGGGATACCTGGTAATGGACTTGAGCGCGTCGATGGCTTACACCTACCGGCAGGAACTCACCAAGTTCGATTATGCCATTTGTCTCGCCGCGGCCTTGTGTTACTTGATGATCCACCAGAACGATCCCGTCGGATTGATGACATTCGACGAGCGGATCAAAACGAGTCTCCCACCGAAGTCGAAAAGGAAGCAGATTGGGAACATCCTGTCCGTATTGGCCAATTTGAAACCAAGCGGTCCAACCCATATTGCGGCGAGTCTGGACCAGATTACAGCCATGCTCCGGCACCGGAGCCTCATCATGGTTTTTTCCGATCTATTGGGTGATCCGGAACCGATCAAAACGGCCCTCCGCCGGCTGCGGCATGGAGGGCATGATGTCATCCTGTTTCATGTCCTGGATGAAGCGGAAGTGCGATTTCCCTTTGATGGGCTTGTTGAATTCGAAGAGCCTGAGTCGGGCGAGCGGATGCAGGTCGATGCCAATGGTTTCCGGGCCGATTACCTCGACCAAATCAAAGCATTTCGCGAATCCTACCGCATTGATTGTTTCAGAATCGGAGTCGATTACGTCCCCCTCGATACAAGCATGCAATTTGACCGGGCCCTCACGGAATACCTCGTCCGCCGCAAAGCGCGTGGTTGAGGCCATGTCGAATTTGTATTTTCCTACGACCTATGTCTTTCCTTCACGCATCGCTGCTTTTCGGTGGCTTCTTCATCGCGGTCCCGATTGCCATCCATTTGATCATGCGCCGGCAGCCGAAGTTGGTTATCTTTCCCGCGTTGCAGTTCATTCGCCAGAAACAGGAAGCCAATCGGCGGAGCCTCCGGCTCAGGCATCTTGTGCTTCTAGCATTGCGTTGTGCGGCGATTGGCCTTTTGGCACTGGCCCTTGCCCGGCCGAGCCTGACGGGATCCGGTGTCCTGGGGAAAGAGGGCGCTCCCATTGCCGCCGCGTTGGTGGTTGATAACGGGCTCCGAATGGAATACCGCAAGAAGAACGTGACACGTCTGGAAGCGGCAATCCAACTCGCTGACCGGTTCCTTGCACAACTCCCGGACGATACTTCGGTAGTGGTAGGTGATCTGGCAGGTGGGCGGCCCACCTTTGCCGTTGATCTCGGCTCCGCGCGGCAACAGGTGGCCCAGATCACACCGTCGGCTGCAACACGGCCGTTAATCGATGCCGTTGGGGATGCCATCCGTTCGCTGCAGCAAAAGGCCGACCATCGGAAGGAATTGTTTGTCTTCACCGACTTGGCCAAAGCGGCATGGCCTGATCAAGGCCTGAAACAGATCTCGGAACAACTCGATGCGGCTGGCGATGTGGCCATGTACATTGTTGACGTCGGTATCGAGGATGCAGTCAACTTTGGTCTAGGGCACATTTCCATTGCCGATCCAGTGATCGTGCCGGAAAAACCGGTCTCACTCCGCGTGGCGACCATCCGCTCCGGCCCAAGTGCCGAATGCCCTGTCGAATTCGTCCTCCATCGACCTGATGCAGAGCCAGAACGGCGCGATCATCGCATGGTCCAGTGGTCTAGCGACACGATGGGCGAGGTTGAATTTTCCCTGACCGGTCTGGAATATGGGACGCACCAATGCGTGATACGAATCCTAGGAAACGATGGGCTCCCGGCCGACGATTCCCGGTACTTCACGATCCGAGTTCAATCTCCACGGCGCATCCTGCTGCTTGGTGAATCGAAACGGAATGCCACGTTTGTCGAAACGGCACTAGTCACGTCGGGCCGCTATCAATGCCGATTTGAAACATTTGGTGGGGCCGCGAACATTGAATTCGATCCCTACGAGGCGGTTTTCCTATTGGATCCGCCACCATTACCCGACGCGATTTGGCAAGGCCTCTATCGTTTTGTCAAGGGCGGCGGCGGGACCATCATCTGCCTGGGGCATAACGCGCGGCGCGATCCCTTGAATGCCAATGATCCCCAGCAGCTTCTAGCCGGGCCACTCAAGCGGCAATCCCGGGCTAGCACCTACCTGAGCCCATCCAACTACAATCATCCGATCCTGATCCAGCTTCGCCCCTACGCCGGCCAGATACCATGGCGGCAGTTTCCCATTGATAAGTCGTGGGATCTGGACGGTTTGAATCGCGGTGCCATATCGATCGTCGGATACGCGGATGGTCGGCCAGCTCTTATCGAACGGATGATCGGCACTGGCCGCGCGCTGACACTGACAACGCCACTATCCGATCCTCCCTACGTGCCGGAACGGGAAGTTTGGAATTACCTTCCCATCGGACTGGCGACGGAACCGTGGCCATTTCCGCCGTTCATCCGGGGGCTGGCCGGGCATCTGGCCGGTGGTGGTGAGGAACGGGCCAACTACCTTGCCGGCGAAATTGCCACACTTCATTTAGGGCCCGAGGAACGCCGCGAAGTGCAGACAACGGGAGGGTTCGTGGTCCTGCTACCGACCGGCGAAGGATTCCGCCGTTCTCTCGCGCCGGGCGACAATACAGTCACCCTATCAACAACCCAGAACATCGGGAATTACCGCGTGACTGCCGGCGGCAAAGCGGGATCACTGAAACGGGGATTCAGTGTCAATGCCGATCCGGTGATCAGCCGGTTGGCACGGACAACCACCAATCACATCGCAACGGCCCTTGGCGCGAAGCGAGTCCGGTTTGCTCGCAACGCGGACGAAATCGAGATTTCCGTGGGTCTCGGACGCGTTGGGAAAGAACTCTACCCGTGGATCATTGGACTTGTTGCCCTCAGCGTTGCCGGCGAACTCTTGCTATCAAATCGGTTCTACCGCGAACAGCAATGAAATCATTTCGATGACCTCATTCGACATCAATCCGATCGGTCCGTTTTGGCTCGTTGCCGCGATTGCAGCATTGCTGGTTGGATCGTTGTTGGTGGGTCCAAGCCGGCAGCGGACAACCGGCCGGCAACGGGCCGTGCTCGTCCTGTTGCGGGCCGCGGTGGTGATGATGGTCCTTTTGGCGATGCTTCGACCAGCCATCGTGTACACCGAGTTGCGACCGCAGTCGGGATCTCTCGTCTTGATGATTGATACTTCGCGCAGCATGCAAGTAACCGATTCCGTCGGTGGTGAATCCCGCTGGAACGTGCTTCGCAAACGGGTCGCGGACGCTGCCGAGTTGCTCAACGGGCTCAGCAAGGATTTTGATGTGCGTTCCTATACTTTTGATCGGGAAGTGGCATCGGCCCCATTGAATTCCGGAAAAATGGATTTGCCCGACGAACCGAACGGCCCCCAATCCGCGATTGGCGCATCCCTCGACGATATTCTTCAACGTGAAGCGACCAGTCGAATACTCGCCGTCATGCTCCTCAGCGACGGGGCGCAGCGTGCATTTGCTCCGCGCGATCTGCCGCCCCAACAACCGGCCCGCCAGCTCCGTTCCCAAGGTATTCCTCTCTATACGTTCACCTTCGGCAGCAGCGGTTCCCAATCCGCCGATCTGGCCATCGACGAACTGCTTGCGCCCGATACCGCTTTTGCCGAGATGCCCGTCGAAATTGCCGGCCAACTGAGTGTCCGAGGTTACGGGAACCAGGACCTGAAAGTTCAGCTTCTGTGGGAAACCGAACCGGGTGTATTAACCCCTGTTGATACGCATCTCGTCCGGGCCGATCTCGGTGCCGATGGCCTGGCTAAAATTCCACTCTCATTCCAATACACACCCGCCGGACCGGGCGAATACAAGGTAGCCATCCAAGCCGGCCCGATGGAAGGTGAGCGGATGGAGAAGAACAACCGGTTGAGTTCATTCATCCATGTCCGGATTGGCGGGGTGAAAGTATTCTTGTTAGATGGAGGGGACTTCATAGGTGGTGGACCGTTGCCAGAACAACGTGGCGTTCGCTGGTCTCTCGCCACATCACCCGATGTGACACTCACGCGAGAACACTTTGACTACCAGGAACGCGAACGCGATTTCCGCGATGCCTTCGAACCAGGCAAGTACGATGTCATCTTGCTTTTGAATGTCGATTCCATCGCCTTGAATCGCGCGTCCTGGGACGCGGCGACTGCATGGATCCGTCAGGGTGGCGGCTTGATGATGGCCGGTGGAGCACATAGCTTTGGTCCGGGCGGTTTCCGGGATAATTCGCTGGCAGATGCACTGCCGATCGAGATCGGCCGCGCGGAGCGGCAAAACTTTGGTGAACCGCCGGCTGCCGACATGCATTTATCGGGCGCAGTCGCGATGCGCCCAACCCGGTTCGGGCGCGGACATTGGATCATGGACCTTGGCACCACGGCAGAGGGCCGTCTTTCATGGGAAGATGTCCCACCGCTGGTGGGCGCGAATCGTTTCGACCCGGCCCGGATTAAAGTCGGAGCGAATGTCGTCGCTGAATCGGCCGACGAGGCCCGGATGCCACTGTTGGTGTGGAATGCCTATGGCAACGGCCGCGTGTTGGCATTCGCCGGCGATTCGACCGAAATGTGGCGCCGCTATGGATTTCCGGAAGTCCTCAAGCGATTCTGGCGCCAGGTTGTCTTATGGCTCGCGAAAAAAGATGTGACAGACGAAGGGGAAGTCTGGGTACGATTGCCGCAACGGCGGATTTTACCGGGTGAACCCATGACGTTCTCTGTTGGGGTGAACGTACCAAAAGAAAAATCAATCGCCGAATCGAAATTTTCGGCTTATTTGGTTCTACCCGATCATTCCAAGCAAGCCATCGAACTTACCCGCCGCGGTGACGGGATATTCGGAGAAATCTCCAACTTGTCCATTGCGGGTGACTACCGGATCGCTGTCATGGCGACTCAGAATGGCCAATCCCTCGGTACGGCGGAGGCCCGTTTCGTCATTGAAGACCAAGACCTCGAACTCGACAATCCGGCTGCGGATCCCGATTTAATGGACAGCTTGGCCCAAACCACGGCGGAATTCGGTGGCGAAGCCTTGGCCCCGGAGCAATTTTCATCCCTTCTCAATCAGCTCGCCGCGAAAAAACTCGAACTCAAGGAAACGGTTCGCCACAAAAAAACACACTGGGATACCTGGCCCTTTTTCCTGACACTCGTCGCACTGCTGGCGGGTGACTGGTTTCTCCGGAAAAAGTGGGGGTTGGTATAGCCCATTCGAGCCGATCCACCGATTACATCCGGACGACAATCTTTCCAGAAATCGTTCCAGTCCCTTGGATCGTATTTGCTTCTTGCAAGGCATGCATGGCAGGTGTTTCTTCCAATCGAACAATCCGATCAATCCGAGGGCGAAGTCTCCCTTCGACAAGCCAGCGATTGATGTCTGTCGCCGCCCTTTGTTGTTCCTCCGGCGTCGCTTTAAACATGACAAAACCGAAGAGGCGGCATCCCTTGACATAGAACGGGCCGACTGGAAATGGCGGTCGTGCATCACGACCGGCCATCACAATCATACGCCCTTTTTCAGCTAAAAGGTCGATCGCCCGATCGAAGTTCGGTTCGCGTAGCGTTTCAAACCAGACATGGACACCGTCAGGTGCCAAATCACGAATCCGCGCAACCTCGTTTTCCGTTTTGTACTGGATCACTTCGTCCGCTCCGAGTTCATGGCAGAGCCGGACCTTGGCATCACTACC
>JAFGFZ010000402.1 GCA_016930815.1 Pirellulales bacterium
CGAGGCTCCTGCCGAGCCGCATGCCGGTACTAGAGTTCCGGCTCAGCAGGAGCTTCGCCCTCCCAATTCCCGGACACCCTCAAATAAGTATGTTGTTTAAAAATGACTCCTTCTGACGAACTCGGCTAAGAATTATCCTTAACGGCGTTGGGGGAGGGGTTTTCGGATAGATTCTAAGAGCAACTTATGTGTCCTGAACTGAAATTTTTCATATTTGGAGATCAAGAACCATGACCGCAGTCCCAATTCTTAAAACCGCTTTCTATCTCGTACTCACTTCCATGATGGCGATTTCCGGGCCACTATTCGCTCGAGAATTCCACGTAGCCGTGGATGGGAACGATGCGAACGACGGCAGTGATTTGCATCCATTCAAGACCATTTCAGCCGCCGCGCAACGCGCGCAGCCGGGTGATGTCATCGCCGTTCATGAGGGCGTTTACCGGGAACGCGTCAACCCGCAGCGCGGGGGGGAGTCGGATGAGAATCGCATCATCTACCATGCAGCACTGGGAGAGTCGGTTGTCATTAAAGGATCGGAGGTAATCCAAGGCTGGCAGCTCGTACAGAACGATACCTGGAAAGTGATCATTCCGAATGAATTTTTTGGGAACTTCAATCCGTACAACAATCCAATTCACGGCGACTGGTTCAATCCTTTAGGCCGCACCCATCACACCGGTGCGGTCTATCTGAACGGACATTGGCTCACCGAAGCCGCGAATTTGGAGGATGTGCTGAAACCAATCGAGGAAGTCGCGGCGGAGATTCCATTATGGTTCGCCGAGGTCGACGCATCGGCAACCACGATCTGGGCCCAATTCCGGGGTGTCGATCCGAATCGGGGACAAGTTGAGATCAACGTCCGCCAGTCGGTTTTTTATCCGGACAAGCCCGGCGTGAACTACCTCACGGTGCGTGGCTTCACGATGGAACACGCCGCCACGCCGTGGGCGCCCCCGACGGCGGAACAGATTGGCCTGATCGGCACGCATTGGAGCAAGGGCTGGATTATCGAGCAGAACACCATTCGCTATTCTGTCTGCACCGGAATCACGCTCGGCAAGCACGGCGACGCGTATGACAACACCTCGCAAGACACCGCCGAAGGGTATGTCAAGACAATCGAACGGGCTCTAGCGAAAGGGTGGTCCAAAAACAATATCGGCCATCACATCGTCCGCAGGAATCATATTTCCCATTGCGAGCAGGCGGGAATTGTCGGCAGTATGGGGCCGGTCTTCTGCAGCATCACGGGCAACACGATCCACGATATCCATGTCCGCCGTTTATTCACCGGAGCCGAAATGGCGGGGATCAAGTTTCATGGCGCGATCGATACCGTGATCAGCCACAACCACATTTATCGGACCTGCCGCGGGATTTGGCTAGATTGGATGTCCCAGGGCACGCGGGTCACTCGGAATCTATTGCACGATAATGGGCCCTATGAGGATCTCTTCGTGGAAGTGAATCATGGTCCGTTCCTGGTGGATCATAACATCTTCCTGTCACCCCGTGGTTTATTAGTCAATTCCCAAGGGGGTGCTTATGCGCATAACCTGATTGCCGGCAGCTTATCGGTCGCCCACGGCGAGGGCCGCGAGACACCCTATCACCAGCCGCATTCCACCGAAGTCGTCGGACTGCACGGCAATCCCAGTGGCGACGACCGGTACTACAACAATATCTTCGCCAAGACGGACCTGACGGCCTATGATCCAGCGAAATTACCCGTATTCATGGCCGGGAATGTGTTTCTTGATGACGCGAAACCATCGCGGCACGAATCCGATCCGATGGTGGATCCGAACGTCTATCCCGGCCTCAAACTGGCTGAAAAACCGGACGGATTCTACCTCGACATCTCCCTCGATCCGGCCTGGGCTGACAATCGATCCCGTCCCCTCGTGACCACCGAATTCCTCGGCCAAGCCACGATTCCGAAATTACCCTATGAACAACCCGATGGAACTCCGTACTGCCTCGACACGGACTACTTTGGCACAAAGAGAAACGAAAAGAATCCGTTTCCGGGACCGTTTGAATCCCTTGAGGGCGGCCGGCAAACTATGAAAGTCTGGCCCACGACAAATCCTTGTCTCTAATGGATTGCCTCCAAACAATCGCCTGAAGTTCCTTCAGGCCGATTCATCGGCCTTCTCCGCCGCAGGCGGTAATAGACCCGTGCTTGAGCAAGGGTGAACGGATTGAATAATGCAGCCAGTTTTTATTTTACCCCCCCGCCCCCGACACACCGCCGACGGACGCGTGTAGGGGACGGGGGGCAACGCCGTTAAGCATTTTCCATCGGAATATTAATAACATTAGAGGAAAAATAAGCTCACGCAACTTATAAAATACCATCTTTATGGTGCATACCACGAAGGCCACGAAGATCACGAAGTGCGAATCGTCGAGTGGGATAAACGATCTTTCCTTCGTGTTCTTCGTGTTCTTCGTGGTTTAAACTAGTAAGTTGTGTAACTGATCCTACCGAAGTCTTTGGGTAAGTAATATCCTTAACGGCATTGGGCGAGGGGTTGTTTCGAGTCGAGCCGCATAATCCGCCGTAAACAGCGGATTGAATACCGCCTGCGGCGGAGAAGGGCCGTAAACGGCCCTGATGTTCCATTACAAACAACATGACAAAAGTGGGTAAGGACAAGGGTGCTACCCCAAACTACGGTGAAAAAGGCCTTCGGCCTACGATGGAAACGAAACAAAAGATGATCCCACTGGATCCTTCGTGCTCTTCGCGTCGTGGCACGTTCTTATAGCCACGCCAAAGAATCGATCGACACCTACAGGATCTCTCGGCCAGCCCCAAGCAGAAACCATCCCTGCCATGAATAGTTATTCACGCAGCATGGGTCCGATGCCCCTTTCGGCTGTGCCTGCCGGCCCCCAACAAGCACAATCATATTACGATTATTTTGCTTATTATATGTTTTCCATCGACAGGATCTGGTTGCAAGGAGATTGCCGTTGGTGTACTATGAGGGTTCAGTGAATTGACATCTTGTGATCCTTTTTGGGAGGGCTGTTCTAATGAAGTCGAATGGAATTTTTTATGTCAGGGCATGTGGTCTTTTCATTCTTTGCGTTGCCTGGGCTTCGATCGCTCTGGCGTCAACCACGGCAACCTTTCAAAATGGCGTCGATGGCTACAGTGGCACATACGACCGGCGGATTGACGTCACTGACAACATTGACGGGGCCAATGTCGACACGAGTACCACGGTCTGTTGGATTGATGGAGATCCGCAAGACGCAAATCGGTCGGACTATCTGATCCGTTTCGACAACATCATCGGCGGGAGTGGCATCCCGGCTGGCGCGATTATTCTCTATGCAACGCTCGACCTTCACACCGTCACTGAAGTTGTCCACAAGGACGCTCAGGCGGGCGAAAGTTACAACGTCTATCGCTTAACAAAGATGTTTGATAGCAATTCAACACTTGACGGCGATTTTGGCGATGGCAATGGGGCCTTCACCAACTGGGTGGATGGCGTCGAGCCGGAGCAGGGTGAAGCCGATTGGAACACCGGTGTATTCGACCGTCCCTTCGGATCCTCAACCATGGCCTTTGATACCACCTACAGTGCCGATGTCACTCGCGCCGTACAAAGTTGGGTCAACGGTGCAACGAACTATGGGCTCGCCGTGATGAGCGACCATATCGACAACGACGATGGATGGGGTATCAATACCACGGGTACGCCGATTGTAGCCAATCGCCCTCAGTTGACCGTGACTTACACAACCAATCCCAATGTTCAGGTGTTCGAACTGCAGGATGGTGTTAATGGCTATGATGGGACCACCGACATCATCACAAGCTACAATACCGCGAAGGCCACCATCGATGGATCGACTGTCAGTGAGGCGTTTCTGGACGGCTTGGATCTATCACTGGAAGATCCATCCTATGATGATCCGTACCTAGTACGATTCGACTTGACTGGTCTTCCGATCGGGGATAAGGTCCTCCGGGCCGAATTGGTCCTGAAAACGGGCGTGACCAGTGGTGCTTCAGACAGTGGTGGCCCCTTTACCGTCCATCAATTGCTAGTACCCTTCTCGACATCGTCGGTCTATTCTGATTTCGCTGGTGAAGCCGCCGCGATGGAGGCGGCCGGCCAGATCGCTGCCGAGGCGGCTCGTGTTGAAGGTATCGATGAAGCCGAGCTGATGTCCGTCGATATCACGAGCATCGTGCAGAATTGGTTCCATGGCGATCCCAACTATGGTATCTACATCGGTGCCAACGGCACCTCGAACGGCTGGCAAATCTTCACGTCGGGCGCCGTCGACCCAGACCTGGCTCCCATGCTGCGAATCTACACAATTCCGGAGCCGAGTACTCTCTGGCTGGCTCTCGGTGGCTTCGCCCTGATGCTGGCCACGAAGAGACGTGGCCACTAGCTGGAACCGCGAGACAAAGAGCGCACCCCACTGATAACCAAGGATCGCGGGGGAAATCCAGACCGGGTTCGACCCTAGGTGCTCCGATATCCAGGTGTGATATTTTCAGGTTCCAAGTTTGTTTCCAGGCACTTCCATAAGATTCCTGGTACGAGTACAATCGATTGTGACCAACCATGCCACAGTTCTGGTGGTTTCATTGAACAATCGGCGCCCTCCAGGATCGCTTCACCGCCGATTCAGATGATGTGTTGGAAGTAACATCACTCTCCGCTGCTGCTCGCCCTATTAGGATTGATCGACAGAAGCGGTTATTGGAGAAATACTATGCCTGGCCTTAAGATCCAACAGCGGATCAAGTACCAAGAAGATCTGGACCCGGACTTCCCCGACCAGGTGGCGGCCATGCCCGGTGCGGCAGATCTGAACCGGTGTATCCAGTGCGGCACCTGCAGCGCTACGTGCCCTATCAGCATTTACATGGACATGACACCTCGGCAGGTGGTGGCCATGACACGAGCCGGATTCAAGAAGGAAGTGCTCCAGAGCAACACGATCTGGCTTTGTGCCTCGTGCTATTCCTGCACAGCGGAATGCCCGAAAAAGATCAAGATCACCGATATCATGTATGCTCTGAAAAGACTAGCCATCCAGGAAGGGGTGTACCCCAAGCGGTTACCCACTCCGGTCTTGGCACGGGAGTTCTTTCGCAAGGTCCGATCAACCGGCCGCAGCAACGAAGGCCAGATCGCGACCGCGATGATTCTCAAGACGAATCCATTCAAACTGCTGAAACAGATCCCCCTGGGATTGAAGCTGCTGCTCAGAGGCCGGATGTCGCTATTCACCGAGAAAATGAGCGGCGATCGGCACCAGCTCCAAGAGTTGCTGGATTCCATGGACAAACCAACCGATACGGCCAAGCAGCAAGCGACGGCCTGAGAGACTGTGAGAAATAACTTGCTCAATTTGAGCCGTCAGATGCGTGTTCTTGCCTATCTTGGGCCAGCAGATAAGTATCTGACTCGTATTGTTCACTTCGGTTCTGTCGTTTTCTCGCAAAGTGGCGACGGTCATAATGAGGCACCCAAATGAGATTTCTTTACTACCCCGGCTGCTCTCTGAAAAGTTCCGGCAGGGCGTACGAGGAGTCAATCCTGGCGGTATTCGCGAAGTTGGACTTCCCGATCGAGGAACTGGCTGATTGGAACTGCTGTGGCGCAACGGCCTACATGGGCATCGACGAAAAGAAGGCCTTTGCCCTGGCAGCGCGGAATTTGGCGCTGGCGGAGCAGTCTTTCGACGGCGAGACGGTGCAACTGGTTGCGCCGTGCGCGGCCTGCTACCTGGTGTTGCTCAAGACGCAGAAGTACATGGTTGAATACAAGTCGATCGGCCGCGATATTACCAGTGCTCTGAACGCAGTCGGGCTGGAGTATCGGGGTCGGGTCCAAGTGCGGCATCCGCTGGACGTTCTGATCCGGGAGGTAGGCCTGGACAGAATTCGGGCGGCCGTGAGTCGGCCAGTGGAGGGCATGAAGGTCGCCTGCTACTACGGCTGCCAGACGGTCCGTCCCTTTGCGGAATACGACGATCAATACAATCCAATGACAATGGATCATCTCCTGCGAGCTTGCGGGGCGGAAACAATAGACTGGCCGGCAAAAGTTACCTGCTGTGGCGCAATGCTCAATGCCACCATTGAGAAAGTCGGTCAAAGGAGGACTTACATGATTCTGCACGAGGCAATCCGTCGCGGAGTCGACGTTGTGGCCACAGCCTGCCCGCTCTGCCAGTTCAATCTTGAATGCTTCCAGGGCCAGATTTCCCATCGTTACAGTGATCGCGTGCAACTACCCGTGGCCTACTTCACGCAGATTCTAGGCAAAGCGATGGGACTTGACGAACGGGCACTCGGATTGCATCGATTATTCATTCCGCTGCGCCAGCGTGCGGCGGCTGTTTGAGGAACCTCCCATGATTCTCCAAAGCGAAACGACATTTCGACCTCCACGGATCGGCGTCTATGTCTGCCACTGCGGCATGAACATCGCCAAGCAGGTACAGGTCGAGATGGTCGCGGAATTCGCCGCCAAACTGCCCGGCGTGGTGCTCGCCCGCGACTATAAGTTCATGTGTTCCGATCCCGGTCAGGAGTTGATCCAGAAGGATATCAAGGAACACCGGCTGGACCGCGTTGTGGTCGCTTCCTGTTCACCCCTTTTGCACGAGGCGACATTCCGCAAGGCATGCGCGGATGGCGGCCTGAATGCATTCTGCTTTCAAATGGCCAACATCCGCGAACAGGTGTCTTGGGTGACTCCCGACAAGGAGCAAGCAACGTCCAAGGCCAAATCGTTGATCGCCGCGGCCGTGGAACGCGTGAGAAACGCGCAAGCACTCGAGAAAAAGCGGTTGCCGGTGGGAGATCAGGTCGTCATTGTCGGCGGTGGAATCGCCGGAATCCACGCGGCGTTAACCATCGCGGATGCCGGAAAGAAGGTCTACCTGGTGGAACGGGAACCCACGATCGGTGGGCATATGGCCAAGTTTGACAAGACGTTCCCCACGCTCGACTGCGCTGCATGCATCTTGACTCCCAAAATGTCCAGCGTGAAGAATCATCCCAACATCGAGCTTTTGACTTATAGCGAGGTTGAGAAGGTCGAGGGCTTTGCGGGTAATTTTAAAATCACGATCAAGAAGAAACCGCGCTACATCAAGGAAGAACTGTGCGTCGGATGCAACGAATGCATCGAGGCCTGTGTCTTCAAGAAGGGAAAGACTCCTAACGAATTCGACGAGGGATTGGCCAACCGAAAGCCCATCTATATGCCTTTCCCACAGGCAACGCCGGCCGTGGTGGTGATCGATCCGAACGCTTGCCTCTATCTCATGAAAGGCAAATGCAAACAAAGTTGCGTGGATGCATGCGAGCGGGCCGCGATCGACTTCGACCAGAAACCAGAATATATCGAGGTCGAGGCGGCGGCGATCATTCTTGCGACGGGCTTCAAGGCATTCGACCCAAAAAGATTGCCCGAATATGGCTATGGCTGGTACGACAACGTCTATACATCGCTTGAAATCGAACGGATGGTCAACGCCTCCGGACCCACCGGTGGCGACGTTGTCTTGAAAGATGGGACCAAGCCCAAGAATGTTGCGATCATCCACTGTGTGGGCAGCCGTGACAAGAAAACCAATCCGTGGTGCTCCAAGGTATGCTGCATGTACAGTCTGAAGCTAGCCCATTTGGTCAAGGAACGGACCGAGGCCGAGATTTACAACTTCTACATCGATATGCGCACGCCCGGAAAAGGGTACGAAGAGTTTTACGATCGGCTCCTGGAAGAGGGTGTCCAGTTCATCCGCGGCCGGGTATCGCATGTCACGGATTGGCCGATGACGGACGCTGAGGAAGGCAAGCTGATTGTGCGTGCCGAGGATTCTCTGATCGGCGTGACGCGACGTATCCCCGTCGACATGGTCATCCTCTCGGTCGGACTCGAACCACAGCCGGATGCTCAAGAGGTCCGCAAGTTGTTCAACATCTCCTGCTCGCACGAGGGTTGGTTCCTGGAACGACACCCGAAGCTAGCGCCGGTTGCAACCTTTACCGACGGCGTATGGATCGCCGGTGCCTGCCAGGGTCCAAAGGACATTCCAGAAACAGTGGCTCAGGCCGGCGCCGCGGCATCGGAGGCACTGGCACTGATCGACAAGGGATTCGTGGAGATTGAACCCAATACGGCCACCATCGATCCGGAACGATGCAGCGGGTGCAAAACGTGTCTGGGGATGTGCCCCTATCACGCGATCAGCCGGGATGAGGAAAGGAATGTGGCGGTTATTAATGAGGCCTTATGCAAAGGGTGTGGTACATGCGTGGCTGCCTGCCCATCGGGCGCTATTTCGCAACACATGTTTACCGATGAAGAAATCTATGAAGAAATCAAGGGGATTCTGAGCTATGTCTGAGGATGATATCCAGCATTCCGATTCGGACCATTGGGAGCCGCGGATTGTGGCCTTCTTCTGCAACTGGTGCACGTACACCGCCAGCGATCTGGCCGGCGTTTCGCGGATGTCCTACGCCCCGAACACCCGCGTGATCCGGGTGATGTGTTCGGGACGCATTGATCCACAGTTCGTCCTGGCGGCTTTGCGCCAAGGCGCCGATGGCGTCCTGATCGGTGGCTGCCACCCTGGCGACTGCCACTACCAGGAAGGCAACTACAAGTGCCTTCGGCGGTTCGCTTTAATCAAGCGCTATTTGGCGGCGATGGGCATCGAGGATGAACGAGTACGGCTGGAGTGGATCGCCGCCAGCGAAGGGGATAAAGTGCAACGGGTAACCAACGATATGGTCAACCAAATCAGGAAACTTGGCCCATTGAACCTTGCGCCCATCCCTCAGCCCGAACAGCCCGAAGGTGAGGAAACTGCCGACGGCCAACCTGCGGCCAGTGATCGGACGGTAGCCAATGAGGTCTCGGGAGTCATGCGATGAGCAAACCGAAAATCGGATTCTACTGGTGTGCTTCGTGCGGTGGTTGCGAAGAGGCAGTCGTTGACCTGGCCGAGGCAATTCTCGATGTGGTCGAAGTCGTTGACATCGTCTTCTGGCCTTGTGCCATGGACTTCAAGCGGGAGGATGTCGAGGCCATGGCCGATGGGGAAATGGTAGCCTGCTTTGTCAATGGCGCGATCCGTTCCAACGAACATCGCGAAATGGCCGAATTGTGCCGCCGTAAGTCCCAGCTGTTGATCGCGATGGGAAGCTGCTCTCATACCGGAGGCATTCCGGGATTGGCCAATTTGTACACGCTCGATTCATTGCTACAGTCGTCCTACGGCGACGGCGTGTTTAGTAACGTGAATCCCGATGGCGTCCTGCCGCAGGCCCATATACAGCGGAGCGAAGGCGTTCTGGAATTGCCGGTCCTGGACCACGCGGTCAAAGCTTTGGATCAATGCGTGCCGGTGGATTACTATCTACCTGGCTGCGCTCCGCCAGTAAAGCTGATTCTCGATGCAATCACGGCCCTGGTCGAGGGGAATCTTCCCCCCAAAGGCACGGTCCTGGCCCCGGATATCGCCCTGTGCAACGATTGCCCGCGAATCGGTAGCAAACCCGAGGAGCCGTTCATTACCGAATTTAAACGACCGCACGAAATTCTCATCGATCCGGAAAAATGTTTCCTGGCCCAGGGAATCATTTGTATGGGACCCGCCACGCGTTCTGGATGCGATCATGCCTGTATTGTTGCCAACATGCCTTGCACCGGCTGCCTGGGACCGTTGAGTCAGGTGCAGGATCATGGCGCTGCCGCATTGAGCGCGGTCGCTTCGCTTGTCGCTAGTAACAATGAGGACGAGATAGCCGCCATTATGGATCAGATCCCCGATCCGGTGGGGACGCTCTATCGCTATGGCGTATCATCTTCGCTTCTTTTTAAGCATGCCAAATCGAACAGTTAGAGAGGAGTTCCATGGCTAGCCGAGTGACCATCAATCCGATTACCCGATTGGAAGGCCACGGCAAAATCGACATTTTCCTCAACGATGAGGGCAATGTGGACCGCGCCTATCTGCAGATACCCGAGCTCCGCGGTTTCGAAAAATTTGCCGAGGGCCGATTGGCCGAAGACATGCCGCAAATTACTTCTCGAATCTGCGGCGTCTGCCCAACAGCGCACCATATGGCCGGTGCCAAGACATTGGATGACCTATACAAAGTGGAACCCACCCCGGCCGGCAAGGCCATTCGGGAACTGGTCTACAATGCCTTCATGTTCGAAGATCATGCCCTGCATTTCTATTTCCTGGGCGGGCCGGATTTCGTCGTAGGTCCCGATGCCCCCAAGGCCGCTCGGAACGTCCTGGGCGTCATTGGCAAGGTCGGTGTGGAGGTCGGCAAGAAGGTGATCGCCATGCGCAAGGCCGTCCGGGATCTCATCTCCATGGCCGGTGGCAAAGTTATCCATCCCGTTCTGGGCTTGCCGGGCGGCGTCGCCAAGGCTCTGAAACCTGACGATCAGGCTAAGGCAAAAGAAGTGGCCGACCAGGCGGTTGAATTCGCCGAGTTCACCCTCCAGGTCTTCAACGATATCGTGCTTGCCAACAAGGAATACATCGACCTGATCCTTTCGGACGCCTATACCCATCGCACGTACTACATGGGATTGGTCGATGAAAAGAACAAGGTGAATTTTTACGAGGGCCAACTCCGCGTGGTCGATCCAGATGGTAAGGAGTTCCTCAAATTTCCCTGCCAGGATTATCTCAAACATGTCGGTGAGCACATTGAACCATGGAGCTACATCAAGTTCTGCTACTTGAAGGATGTGGGTTGGAAGGGCTTCGAAGACGGTCCGGGAAGCGGCGTGTTTGCCGTCGCGCCGATGGCTCGTTTGAATGCCAGTGACGGCATGCCTACGCCAAAGGCACAGGCCGAATACGAACGGTTTTTTGAAACTCTGGGCGGCAAACCGGTCCATCAGACACTCGCCACGCACTGGGCGCGCCTGGTTGAAATCCTTTCAGCCGCCGAAATGATGCAAGAGATTGCCGCCCGGCCTGAATTGATCGATCCGAATATTCGCAATATCCCAACCGAAACGCCCGTGGAAGGGATCGGCGTGGTGGAGGCTCCGAGAGGGACCCTCTTCCACCACTACCTTACCGATGAACGCGGGGTGATTACCAAGGCGAACCTCATCGTCGCCACTCAAAACAACGCGGCCCGAATCGCCATGTCTGTGGACAAGGCAGCCAAAGGGATGATTCGAAATGGCCACGTCGATGACGGTATTCTCAATAAAGTGGAAATGGCCTTCCGGGCTTACGATCCGTGCTTCGGGTGTGCAACACACAGTCTGCCAGGTCAAATGCCGCTGGAACTCTGTTTACGGGACTCGGAAGGCACCATCCTGCGACGCATCAAGCGACAGATTGACTGAAGGGTATGGCAGAACCGCGATCTGATAGTCAACGTGACAAGGCAGGGACCTTCAAGGGAAAAACACTCGTGATCGGGCTCGGAAACCCAATTGTTTCGGATGACAGTGTCGGGCTGCGTGTCGTCCAGCAACTGGAAACACTTCTTGCCGATCGCGATAACCTGGACGTCTCGGAAGATTATTGGGGCGGCCTGCGTTTGATGGAACGTATGATCGGATACGATCGCGTGATTGTGATCGATGCCATTTGCACTGGTGCCAAACCGGGCACAATCCATCATCTTGCGCTGGATTCCGTACCCACCCAGAAAAGTGCCTCGGCACATGATGTGAACCTCCCGACAGCGATCGCCTTCGGCCGCCATGCCGGCGCCCACCTCCCAGACGATGAGGAGATCCGAATCGTTGGTATCGAGGCCGAGGATGTCATCAACATCAGCGATCGGTGTACGCCAGCGGTGGAGGCAGCCATCCCCCGCGCCGTCGATGCAGTCATCAAAATGCTCGGATTCGGTTCGTGTTTGCCCCGCCATCCACCTGGTTCTCCAACGTGGCTGGATCAATCGACAGGACATCGGCAGGCCGGACCGCGACGTGATGGCCATTGATTGTAACCTGCCCAAGCCCTTCAAGCGGAGGCACGTCGCTGATCATCCATGATACCCAACCGCGTAAAATTATGATGTTTCATTGCCTTTTCCCATCGGTTGTGCGAGTATTCCACGGTATCCATTCGATCGCCATGATCATCATATGGGTCTGCCTGCCCATTGGCGAAGGATGCGCGCAAGAAGTGATTTCTCTTGCCGGCACATGGCGATTCGCCCTGGACCGGCACGATCGGGGAGTCGAGGAAACGTGGTATTCCCGTGAGCTGCCGGATCGGATTCAGTTACCTGGCTCCCTGCCGGAACAAGGTATCGGAGATGCCATCAGCCCAGACACTCCCTGGATCGGGGGCATTGTGGACAAATCCTGGTTCACTTCGCCGGAATATTCGAAGTATCGTGAACCGGGCAAGGTGAAGATACCCTATTGGTTGCAGCCGGATACCTATTACAAAGGCGCAGCCTGGTATCAGCGTGATGTCGAGATCCCGGCAGCCTGGGATTGGAAACCAATCAAGCTCTTCCTCGAACGGGCCCACTGGGAAACACGGGTATGGTGCGATCACCGAATGCTCGGTACCAACCACTCATTGGCAACTCCCCACGCATACGATCTCGGCCTGCTCGCACCAGGGAAGCACACCATCTCGGTCCGCGTGGATAATCGGATGATCCTCGATATCGGCGAAAATTCCCATTGTATCAGTGATCATACTCAAGGAAATTGGAATGGAATCGTGGGTCGGCTTGAACTGCGTGCAACTCCACCCGTGCGAATTGAAGATGTCCAGGTCTATCCGGACGTGCCTAACCGACAAGTGAAGGTGATGGTAGCAGTCTCTGATCTTCAAGAGAAGTCGCCCTCTGTTGAAATCACAGTTCATGTCGAATCCCACGCAGGTGAACCGTTATCCGAGCCTATGCATCAAGCGATTGATTTTGCCCGGACCGATCATCCTGCCATGATTACAGTGGGGCCTATGCCAATCGATCAGGCGGAGCTTTGGGATGAGTTTCATCCGGCTCTGAATCAGGTTCGTATCGGAGTGCGAACCATGGGGGAAGGGCAAGAGCTTGTGGATCAGCGAATCGTGCCCACTGGATTCCGCGAATTCGCCACCGACAAGACACAGTTC
>JAFGFZ010000050.1 GCA_016930815.1 Pirellulales bacterium
ATCAAGCCACCCGATCCCATTGCGCCCATCCATCGACAGAGATTCCACGCCGAAAATGCAGTTGGCCTTCGCTTGATTAGGGACTAGCTGTTGGTGTCAAAGATGGAAACCGTGTTATAATTGGAGGTGAGGAGGTCGAACTATGAAAGTTGTAGATAAACAAGAAGCAACGCGAACTTTGGCTGACTACACCTCGGAGATTGAAGGGGGTGCAATCGTTGTAACAGACCATGGGCAACCGGTTGCCGCATTAGTTCCAATCAATAATGCTGATATTGAGACGGTTTCCCTAAGCACAAACCAACAATTTTTAGATATCATCGAGCGTTCACGCTCGCGCGTGCAAGAAGAAGGTAGTGTGTCCAGCGAAGAAATGCGCCGACGATTTAGCGAATGATTCGAACATGCGCCGACCCAAGGCATGTACGGGACCGGCCGATCCGTGCGGCTTATTAATCGGACGCATCACAGCGGCCGGCCCGTGATGCCAAGCGTTCGAACAAGAGACAACCACAGGGCACAGAGGACACCGAGGGGATGGAACGAGATCCATTGACGGGGCGGGTGATAGGATGTTTTTTTTGCACAAGCAACATATCAAGGCAAGGAGGCCACTCATCATGGATCGTACTCGAAATTGGCTTTTACACCAGATCAAATGTTTCCGAAAGTGCACTTCCACCGCACAAGTTCTTCCGTTCAGCGGATTCATGGTACCCGAATTAGTAGAGCGAACACGCCGATCTGGAACCGGAGGCATCCCGAGAAGGTCAGCTTCTATGTGATGGCAAGCAAGGTGGGCAACAAGCCTGGCCAAGAGATCCCGTTGACCGACAAGAGTTACCACACCTGGGCCTATACGTGCTTGATGGACGGCCGAATTCTTGTGCAATGTGCCCACCCGCAGCAGGGCTGGGGCTATTACCTGATGACACCCAATCCCGGCGGCGAATCCGGTTTCGAGCGCATCGACTGTGAATTGGCGAAGACAGGGATCCTGGATCGCGTCAGCATCTCGCCAAGCGAGACGAAGGTCTGCTTTGAGTACCAGAAGGGATTTCATTAGAAAGACACCGGCCGCACGCTATACATCGCCAACTTCGATGCAAAGAAGCCGGCGATCACCAATGCGAAGGCATTCGCCAACAAGGAGGGGGCGAATCGCTGGTTCGCCTATCCGCGGTGGACGAAGGATGAAAAAGCGATCGTTTACCACGCCAGCCCCTCGCTCTATATGTACATCCTCGAGGGTAGATCCACCGTCAAAGTGTCGACGAACGACGGTGCTGACTATCGCTACCCGCACTGCGAGGCGGCACCAAAGTAGCTAACTTAGGAGGTTCTTGATGAAATGTACCGCAGCGCTGATCTTGGCATTTGCCACGGCTGCAGGATTCGCCGCCGACTGGCCTCAGTTTCACGGCCCCAACCGCGACAACTGATGGGGATTGTGTGATCACTGCCCTCGATATGGGAGGAAACAAGGTCTGGATTCGAAACAACGGCAAGGCTTGGGATGGGAGCTATCCTGTGGTACCCGTTCCACCCCGACGATCGCCGGTGGGCTACTCTATCATCTGAGCGGGATAGGTAATCTCATTTGTCTCGAGGTGAATAGCGGTGAAGTCGTATGGTCGATCAATATTCTGGAACAGTTTAATGGCCGCAATATTAACTGGGGGCTGGCGGAATCACCACTGGTCTTTGGTGACCGGGTCATCTGCACGCCGGGCGGCGAAGATGTCAGCATGGTAGCCCTTGACAGAATGACTGGCACAGTCGTTTGAAAATGTACAGGGTCGCCTGACCGGCCGGGTTATGCCTCTCCGGTCCTCGTCGAATACCAAGGACTGAAACAGATCGTCACGGCGATGTCGGAATCAATCGTTGGTTGTTGAAAAGGAGTGGTCCGGATGTATGCGAAGAGCGATGAACTGGGTCGGCGCGACTTCATCAAGCAAGGCGCTCGAGCGACCGCTGTCGGAGCAGCGGCTTTACTCAGTGCAAACACTGTCCATGGAGCCGTGCCGGAGGACAAGAGAATCACCTTTCAAGGAGGACTACCACGCGTGTTCTGGGTAAGACTAATGTGGCACTGCCGATCCTGGCCTATGGTGGGGCCGCCCTGCCGAAGAAATGGGGCAATACCCTTTCAACTCACGACCGCGTGAAGCTGGTACGTCACGCTTACGACAGTGGAATCCGCTATTTTGATACCTCGATCAGTTTCACATACAGCGATAGCCAAGCGATTATCGGCAAGGCCGTGCAGGATGTTCGCGATAACGTATTTATTACTACCAAGGTAGACTTCTGGGACATATCCAAACCCGATGGTCGTTTCACGAAAGTTCCCAGAGGAGAAGCTATCCGGCAAGTCGAGATGAACCTGAAAGAGCTGGAATCGGACTACATCGATGCCATTCTGATCCACGGCACACCGGGCGTCGAACAGATGACCGTCGAGCAATGCATGGAAGTCCACGGTGAACTCGTCAAGGCACGTGACAAGGGCCTGGTACGGTTCGTGGGATTTTCCGCGCACCACTACTTCGACAAGGCCTTGGCCTTAATTTCAACGAATGAATTTGACCTGTGCATGCTGGCCTACGGCTACCTACCGCGTGGAAACAGCAGGCTCTTTTCCCCCCGGACGACAGAACTGCGCAACGCATGCCTTGCAAAAGCAGATGATCTCCAAATGGGAATCGTCGCAATGAAGGTTCTGGGGGCCGGTATGCTTGGAGGCTCCGGAAAGAAGGAGCTGGAAGGACTGCCCAGTGCGGCAATCCGCTACGTGCTTCAGGACGAACGCGTGCATATGCTGACTATCGGCATGCGTACTCCCGTGGAGGTCGAAGCCAACATCAAGACCCTCGTCGGCGACACGAACTATACCAATGAAGACCGTGCTCTATTGGCTAGCGTGAGCGCCGCCGTCCTCAGTGACGAAAACGTCAAGAAGATGAGCGTGGAGTGAAGGGCATCGCAGGAGTCATCGCAAGCTAGAGTTCGCTGCGAAATGCGGTCCAATTCATTCTCGAACTTGATTGAATTTCCGACTGTTCGCGTGAGTCAAAGCTAAATTGTCAAATGATTTATTGTTGGCTAAGTCTTTTACCCCTAACGCTCACTGGGTCGTGTTCAGGCCTATCTGCACGTCGGCGCCTGAATTGTTGTCCGACACGGCTTTGGTACCACGGAATAGACAACCCTTGATCACAGCGGCTGTCAGCCCTTTTTCCAATGCGATCTGTTCTTTACCCTCCGCCATGAACTCGCAGCCGTTGACGATCAAACGACCGCCGGCCGCCCGCAAACAGGGACAGCCCTTCCGGGTACTGTCCCAGTCGGCGAAGTGACACGCCGTCAGCATCAACGTGCTGGAGCCAAGTTCGATGACTTGCTCTCGAGTTTCCGGCACGGGCCAGAAACCGCAATTGGTCAATTTTACCGGCCCCTCGTTTTTCTCGCCAACGCGGAGTGTCGACATGAATTGGCCGTTGAATGAGGACCTTACGTTGACGAGCCCGATGCAGTCGATACTGACCAGCTGGAACTGGGGTATATTTCCATTGCAGTCACATTGCATTCGCGACCAGGTTTGGTAAAGTCATGGCAGGCAGGTAACGCGTGCGGCCTGCTTCCTTGCGACAATCGTAACTGGCAACCCGGCCTTACCACGATTCAGGAGTTCGCTTATGTATGCTTCCACTTTTCGTCTCACCCTCAGCTTTACCCTGATTGATCGAGAACGCAAACGGCCCGATTGAATGATTGTCCACCCCTAAAATTGGCATCCTGCCTATCAACACTTCCCCACGGAGAGCCCACCATGCACCGTACCGTCGCTTACCTGCCCGTTTTGTTGGCCGCATTGTCCGCGATTGCCTCTGCTGAGAAGCCCATCCTTGAAAAAGGCGACCGGCTGGCGATTATCGGTGACTCGATCACCGAACAGAAACTTTACAGCAAGTTCATCGAGACCTATTTACTAACCTGCTATCCCGATTTGGAAATCCAGACTTTTCAATTCGGCTGGGGTGGGGAGCGGGCTCCTGGGTTTGCGGATCGGATGGAGAATGACCTGGTTCCGTGGAAGCCGGACGTCGTGACGACATGCTACGGGATGAATGATGGTCTCTATCGCGCATACGACGAGAACATCGGTAAAACCTACGAAAACGGGATGCGACGCATCATCGATCGGATGAAAAAGATGGGCGCGACGGTTGTGATTGGCTCGCCGGGTGTCGTTGATAGCTTTACCTGGAATCGTAACAATCCCGACTTCGATCAGGTTTACAACGATAACCTTGAACGTCTCGGTCAGATTGCCAGACAACTTGCCAAAGAAAACGAGTATCCCTATGCCGATGTTTTCGGAGCCATGAAGGAGGCGATGGTTGCTGCCAAGTCCGCTCTTGGTGAAGAGTATCCCGTGGCTGGCCAAGATGGCGTCCATCCCGGGCCCAACGGGCATCTGGTGATGGCCTATGCGTTTCTGAAATCGCTAGGACTCGACGGTGACATCGGTACCGTGACAGTCGATCTCGCTTCGGGCAAGGCGGAAGCAACCGACGGTCACAAAGTGCTGAGCAGCAAGAACGGAACGGTCGAGATCGAAAGCACTCGATATCCGTTCTGTTTCTTTGGCGGTGAGAAGGACCCCAACGGAACTATTAGCATCCTGCCGTACGCGCCGTTCAATCGGGATCTAAATCGTTTTGTATTGAAAGTAAATGGTCTTCAGACCGCTCAGGCCGATGTGACGTTTGGATCGGCAACGAAAACCTTTCGTAAAGATCAGCTGGCTGCCGGAATTAACCTGGCGGATGAGTTTATCGACAATCCATTTGTCCAGCCGTTCAATCGAGTTCTGGACGAAGTCGGTCGTAAGCAGGCGATCGAGACGACGATGATCAAAGGATTCATCACGAACTTCCGCCAGCTCAGCGGACCGCTTGCCGAGGACCCGGAAGTCCAATCAACACTTGAAACGCTTCGCCGCGAAATGACCGAAGTAGACAATGCGGCTCATGCCAGAGCGAAAGCTGCTGTCAAACCAATTAGCTACACGTTGGTGATCCAGCCAAAGCCGTAGAGCAGACGGCTCATCTGGTCTCCACGCATTGGCCCTTCTCGTTTCCCTCGGATGAGTTTTTAGGGAAGGATAGGCTTGCCCCGACCACGGGTAATCGGCTCATTCGTGAAGATCAGTTTGTCGTTGACCTAAGGTGGCCGTCCTGTGAGAATCTCATATAGCACCGCGCCGAGACCATAGAAGCTCCGGCTTGAGTGTCTTCAGTGCTACCACTCTATTGAGCTGTGTATCCCGCGCTAACCATACTCGGCCAATGCCACCCTCGGCATAGAGGCGATCAATCGCATAGCGTGGATCCCCCCGGATGCCTTCTTGTGTCATCGATTTAAGCAGATCAGCACGATTCGATGCGACAGATACCACGGGCTGCGTCGTTCCGGCCGACGAATCTGACATCCCGTCTTTCGGTGAAAACTCGATCGTGTGCTCGGATTCCGCGGTCTGTTTCTCAGATCGCTTGGCCGGGTCGTGTGGGAGATGTTCCCATCGCTCGATTGGTACTTCGGGTGGCGATTCCCCATTCATGTTTCACCTCTCCGACAGCAGTCTTCGGTTTCTCAGTTTCTTCAGGCGGATCGAGCTGCACGAGCAGATAATTCTCAGTGCGATCCGTACCGTAGTGGACCAATACTGGCGTCTGTGCCTGCGTCAGATTGTAGAGGCCTGTCTCCATGACCACATCGCTCTTGTCACCTATCGTGAATGCCACTCGCTGCGTCTCTTTATCGACACGACCTTGCACAACGTAGGATTGGTTTGTTGAGTTATTGTGCATCGTGCCGCTGATGATCCCTTGCCGATCAACGGCGAGCTGCAGAATGCGGGAGGGCTCTGTCTCCTTTTCGCTAGTGACGACTGCAAATGTTCCCAGTGCCAACCAGTCCTCATCCGCCGGGGTTGCCTGGGCTTGCTGCGAATCGACTGTCGCCAGCTCGGCTGCCGACTGCGCATACTCGGTGGCCGTCCCTACATCTTGGCCATTGACATAGACATTTTCATCCTGATAGACGACGTTGCCGCCGTCACCGTAGTCGTAATACACCGGTTCGGACCAGCCCCAGGTGGGGAACCACGCCCCAAGAGCGCCCCACGTGGGAGTTGTCCACCAGTAGGCCCAGCCATGATGATGCCAGTCGTGGTGATAGTACCAGTTCTCCAGATTTGGATGATATTTGCTCCACCAATCACTTCCGGGAATCACACCACGATTGACCGGCGGATGGTCTTTGAGGTCGGGGTGGTATTGACTCCACCAGTCACTTCCTGGCATCACGCTATGGTCGAGTGGCAAGCGGTCCCCATCAGCCCAGCGCTGTCGAATCTGGTCACCGCGATCTTGCCATTGCTGTGCGCGTTGAGGATTGTTAGCGAGCCAGTTATGGAGTTGGTCCGCCCGCGGACCTTCTGGTTTCGTCGCGTCACGAAGACGATCCCCGACTTTACCGCCAGAACTGGCTTTGGTTTCGGCCCAACCAGGATGATTTCCCGCATGGCCAGCAGGCCAATCTGGGCCGGGTGTCCGACGGACAGGATTCGCCGGTAGTCTAGATTCACCGGGGCGCGGAATATTCGAGCCACCGGCCTGTGGTGAAATGCCTCCTGGCAATCCAAGAAAATTGCCAAGCTGCGTGGCGGATGGACGGCCACCCGGGCGCGAAACTGGACCGGTAGCATGTGAAAAGCCGGGAATCGCCCCGTGATCGAAGCCACTTGGTTTTCGCGTCGAGGAGCCAGGCCGTGGCACTGACATATTGGCGGGTCGCCCACCGCCAAATCCGGTCATTTGCGGCACACCCCTTGGGCCGCTACTTTTTACGCCGCTACCCATGACCCGGCCACCAGCAGGTCCACGGGCACCGCCACGTGGACCGCCACCATGCATTCCAATGCCCGCACAATCCGATGCGATCCAAGCAAAGGTCAAGCTTACGATCAACAAGCAACGCATGACGCGTGCCATCACGATCCACTCCCCACTCATGGACTTCATGGCAGTTCTCCTTTTGTTGCGTTCCTGTTGCTCACAGGTTTACTGGGCTGGTCGGCCTTTCTTGCAAGTGTGGCGACCGGTCCGTTGGGTTGTGCCGCGCCATCGATTTCGCCGGCTACTAATTGTAACTTGATCTGATCTTCTCCCACGCGTTCCAATACCTGCGTGAGCGAAGCGCGACGGCCGTCGGAGAGTTTCAAAGCCAGTTTGTTCAACCATCGGTTCGTCCCTTCGCGTTGCCAGTAGCCTTCTCCAAAGCTCCCGGTTGAATCGAAGACCCAGGTCCGGATGCATGACTGTTCGGAATCCCAGCCGATGACTTGCGTCCCCTGGATGCTCGGCCCATCCTTACTCTCTCGCCAGTAATTACGAAGCAAGAAGGCACCTTCGTCAACGAAGCGGAATTCATTCACCGCGCTACCATCTGGATCCTCTGCCACCCAGCGTCCCACTAGCCACTGCAACGGTCCCAGTGCAGTGGCTGCATCGAGGAACAAGTCGGTTTCGTCCACGCGCGTGAGCAACCACTTCGCGCCAATGCGAGTCAACCTGGCTTCAAACTGAGATAGCGTCGGCAGGCCACGGGGGTGATCGACCTGGGCTATACCTATCACCAAAGCCGTTGTTTCCGTATCCAGCTTCTTAGATTGAATGCGAACTGACAATGTGCACCCAGGATCTTCCGCAAACAGTTTGGTGTAGGCATCGGAGATCGTCTGCCTGCCTGATAATTCTATGCCGGTCGACTTCGAGCAATGCACGGCATGCTTGTCCCACAAGGAACTCAATGCCCGAGCATCGTGAGCATCGAAGGCCGCTTCAATTGCTTTACCCGCATCAGCAAGCCCCTGATCAGCCTCGCCTAAAGTTATGGTGGATACATGCTGCTGGCAAATTCCCGATAATGCCCCCACGAAAAGTGCTTCAGTCCAAAACAAGAACAAAAATAACCACTGCGAATTCCTCATAGAAGGAGCCCTCCAGTAGTAACGCGTGACGGTTTTGAAAGCGGACCGCGACTGGCATTCTCAATCTGGCATGAGGATTCGTCAATCCCTTCGGGAGAAAAAATCGCTCTAAGAATAGTTTCTCACAGAGTCCATAAGAAGCAATTGTTTTCACTTACCTTCGTCTATCAGGAATGAAGCTGGGGGTATCTCTTGAATTTTGGTGAAAATCGGCAACTATCCCAATCTGGTGGCATGGCTGCGGCTTGGAGATCGCGTCCACGTGGAACGTGGTCCAGTTGTCGGAGCTCGGATCGTCGCAGTTGTTGGATGCCATCAATCCACCTCCTCAGGCTCCCCATACACAAACACAAACGAATGCTCAAGACGGTATGCATGGCATGGCACTGGCACCATGGACGATGGTCTGCCGTCCTGATTCCATCTCTCGCTAGATGCTCTCTTAGCATCTTAATCACCACCAGGGATTCTGGCATGGAGGCAATATTGTTCCACTCGTGTGATGATCATTTTTCCTACTCTCACGATAGGCTGATCCGGCTATTGTTATGCCTGCAACTCCGTCTATAATTTGAAAGGGAAAAGGGGACGGGAGTCTTTTTGGCGTCCATATCGCAAGGTCAGTTCTGCTTGCGGGGACGTTTACGTGGGCGGACGGTCCACGGAAGCC